>CAJCHX010000717.1 GCA_903970215.1 Acidobacteriaceae bacterium | reverse complement strand
CCTGAGATCGCCTGTGAGCGACGAACGGCCCCACCCTGGTGTCATCCGGGTGGGGCCGTTCTGTGCGCGCGGGTATGTCGGGGTACGGGGTCGCGTCGGGTGCTGGTGCCGCGGGGCCACAGCTCCGAAGAAGTGCGGAGTATCTGACCTGCGAATACTCCGCTTGGTGCCGTGGCTGCTTTGGTGCACCTCCAGGGTGGACTACGCCGCTGCGTACGCGGGCAGCATCTCGACCAGCTCGACCGCGTCTGCCACCGTGAGCGCGACCCGGCTCTGTCGTCCGTCGCGATGGTGCACCAGCACCACCTCACCCTCGCCGTCGTGACCGACCCACGCCCCTAGGAACAGGTCGCCCCACACCTCGCCGTACGTGCTCACACAGCCGCACCAGGTCTCCTGTTCGTGGTGCAGCTCGTAGCCGAGGATGACGCGGAGCTGGCGGCCGAGCCATCCGGCCTGCTCGCGATCGAGGACGGCCCACTGCTCTGTGTCGCCCGAGCTGTCGGCGAGCACCAGGGCGACCCCCGGCTCGGGGTGCAGCGGCAACGGTGCGTGCGGCGGCTGTGTGGTGGTCACCACGGTGAGGGTGATGTCGGCTGGGAAGAGGGGGGTGATGACGTTCGTCGTCATGGCGGGGAGGTCCTTTCGAATGTGTCACGGAATGTGTCACAACTCAGGCAGACCCTCTGTGTGTCATCCCGTGTCAGGGATTGCCATCTACCCAGGTCAGCGTACCTGCGGCGACTCGCCGGTACTGTCGGAGACGCGTTGCAGGAGTCTCCTAAAGGGCAGGTCGTTGGTTCGAATCCAATCGGGGGCACCACTGCCAGGGGGTGTCGTGCTTGTTTCTTCATATCCGTCGCCGGGGTGGTCTCGCTCTGCGGGGACTTCGGTCGGAGCGCTCGGCGTAGCTGATTGCAAGTCCTCGGCACCGTTCGAGTCATCGCGGTTGCAAGCCTGTCCGATTCGGTCGGCCGGTCGTAGGGTGCGGGCGATGACCACTGTGACTACTCCAGCTCCGCGCACCCGGCGCCGGCGGTTGCTCGACGGCCGCACGCTCGGTGTGGTTCGTTGGCTGGCGCCGGTCGCCCTGCTCCTGTTGTGGCAGCTGGGTAGCGCTCTGGGCTGGATATCCGAACGGGCCCTGCCAGCGCCGTCGCTGGTGTTGCAGGCAGGCTGGGAGACGATCCGCAGCGGCGAGCTGCTCAGTGCGCTCGAGATCTCCGGGCTGCGCGTTGCCGAGGGTCTCGTCCTGGGTGGGCTCGCCGGGATCCTGCTGGGCGTGCTGGTCGGCTCGTCGCGAATCGCCGACGCGACGATCGACCCCAACCTGCAGATACTGCGGGCTCTGCCCCACCTCGGGATGATCCCCCTGTTCATCATCTGGTTCGGGATCTATGAACTGCCGAAGGTGCTGATGGTTGCGCTGGGCGCCATGTTCCCGCTCTACCTCAACACCGTGTCCGCGCTCCGCCAGGTGAACACGAGATTGTTGGAGACCGCCACAGTACTGGGGTTCTCACGGTGGCAGCGGTTCGTCCGCGTGATCCTCCCCAGTAGCGCACCTCAGATATTGGTCGGCCTGCGGCAATCGCTCGCGATCGCCTGGATAACGCTCATCGTGTGTGAGCAGATCAATGCGACCTCCGGGATCGGCTACATGATCAATAACGCGCGCGACTTCTATCGGCTCGACGTGATCATCTTCTGCCTTGTCGTGTACGGCGCCCTCGGCATGGTGACGGACGCCATCGTTCGTGTGCTCGAGCGTCGCGCACTCGCCTATCGGAACTGAGGTTCGATGTGACCGAAACCGTATCCTTCACCGGGTCGTCCCGCCCCAAGCACGCTCCAGTGACCACGCCGCCGCGGCAGCCCGCCCACGTGCCGGCGGCCGCCGCGCCCGCGGCCGAGCTCCACGGCATCACCAAGGTGTACGACGGCGTGGCGGTGCTCAACGACCTTTCGCTCACCGTCGAACAGGGCGAGATCGTGGCGCTGATCGGCAAGAGCGGCAGTGGGAAGTCGACGACGCTGCGGGTGCTTGCCGGCCTGTCGGACGATCACTCCGGCACGTACCGCACCGATGGCCCGCCCGCGATCGCGTTTCAGGAGCCGAGACTCTTCCCCTGGCGGAGTGTGCACCGAAACGTGGTGTACGGCCTCAACCGGGTCGCCGTCGGCGGCGCTGAGGCGGACCGCCGCGCGCTCGAAGCGCTGCGGGAGGTGGGGCTTGAGGAGAAGCGTGACGCATGGCCGATGACCCTGTCGGGCGGTCAGGCGCAGCGGGTCTCGCTCGCGCGCGCCCTCGTCGCCGATCCCCGGCTGCTGCTGCTCGACGAGCCGTTCGGGGCGCTGGACGCACTGACCCGTCGATCCATGCACGCGCTGCTGTTGCGCCTGTTCGACTCCCACGGCTTCGGGGTGTTGCTCGTGACCCACGACGTCGATGAGGCAGTGGCCCTCGCCGACCGTGTCGTTGTGCTGGCCGACGGCAGGATCGCGTCGGACACAGCGATCGCGGCGCCACGTCCTCGGGAGCGCACCGACTCGGCACTGGCGGCCACGTCCCGTCAGCTCCTGGCCGCGCTCGGCGTCGAAACCGACTGACCCCACCACCGACCGAGAGGTATGCAATGTCACTGAGTGGAACCATGCGCGCACTCGCCGCGGCAGTCACCGTCACCGCTGCGGCGGCCTCGCTGACGGCGTGCGTGAGCCGCGCGCCCTCCCAGCCTGCATCCGCAGGTAATGGAAGTGCGACGGTGTCCGCGGCCGCGCTGGCAGGTGTCACGTTGCACGTTGGCGACCAGAAGGGCACCGGCACGCAGGCGCTGCTCCAGGCTGCGGGCCAGCTCACGGGCCTGCCGTACAAGATCGACTTCTCCACCTTCACCTCCGGCCCTCCGGAGATCGAGGCCGCAAACGCCGGGAAGATCGACTTCACGGTGACCGGCAACACCCCGCCGATCTTCGGTGCGGCGGCCGGAGCCCAGATCAAGGTGGTCTCTGCGTACGCCAACCAGGGCAAGGGCGATCAGATCCTGATTCCGTCTGATTCGACCATCACCTCGGTCGCCCAGCTCAAAGGGAAACGCGTCGCTGTGGGCAAAGGCAGCAGCGCCCACGGAAATCTGCTGCTCCAGCTTCAGAAGGCCGGCCTGACACTGCAGGACATCACCCCCGTCTACTTGCAGCCAGCAGATGCCCTCGCCGCCTTCAATTCGCACGCGGTAGACGCCTGGGCGATCTGGGAGCCGTACACCGCGCAGGCGCAGATCGACAGCCACGCCAAAACCCTGGTGACCGCCGAGGGGACGTCCACCAAGTACGACTTCGGCGTGGCATCGGTGGGTGCGCTCAAGGACGCCGCGAAGAACACCGCGATCCGCGATCTCGTAGTGCGCATCGCCCGCGCGACCGATTGGGCAGAGGCGAACATCGGTGTGTGGGCTGATCGCTACGCTGCCGAGACCGGCCTGTCACCCGCGATCACACACCGGTCGGAGGCGATCAACCTCCATCTGCCGATCCTGCTGAGCGACCAGGTGTCGGCCGCCGAGCAGCAACTGGCGGATCTGTTCGCGCAGACGAAGCAGTTCGACACGGCGCCCCACTTCGCCGACTGGGTGGATACGCGCTACAACACCGACGTCGCTCCGTTCGTCGGGAAGTAATCGGCGGGGTTGTGCGGTATCGCCCGTAGGTACCCGTCGAACATCGGGATGAGGTGTTCCTCCACCCGCGGTCTGGGTCAGGGCGGTGGTGGTCTTTCGTCGCCGAAGTCGGGCGTGTTGCCGAGCGACTCGGGCCGCCGCGCAGGGCGCTGTCGGAGCGGCGAGATGTGGGCAGATCTGTCCCTCGGAGTCGGCGCAACGCGTGGTGGCGTGGGCGGATCATCGGAATCACGCGAGGCGGCCTCGGAACTGATCCCGCCCGTTCGGTTGTCGCCCTCCGGCACTGTTGGCGTGCTGGCACATGGGGGTACCCAGTTCGCGTCCGTGGAGATCTCGTCGGTTGCGGGCGTGGGTGATTCCGCAGGACCGGTGTCGGTGTCGGCGTCGGATGTGGATGTGGAGTTGATTGCTGCGCAATCGGATTCACCATCGGAGTCGGTGACTTGCTCAGCCGACGCGTCCAGATGGTCCGCAGCGGAGGGCACCACCGCATCGGCATCGGCATCGGCATCGTGCTCGTCGGCGAGCCGGGCCGCCGGATCACCGGGCACCGCGGGTTCCGGGATCGGGGTCTGCTCGCCGGTGGGCGCGGGTTCCGGGATCGTGGTCTGCTCGGGGCTGGGGGTGTGCTCCGGGATCGGGGTGCCGAACGGGCGGACCTTCACAGCACCCGCCTGCTCGATGATGTCGCGGGCCTCGGCGGCTGGGATCGGACCGGAGCCCTCGACGAACGCGGGCAGATCATCGAGCCCGTCGTGGGTGGTGCGGTTCTCGATCAGGTGCACCACCACCTGGTACTGCTCGCAGAACACCCCCGCATGCGGCTGGGGAGTGCGTTTGTCGCAGTTGGGTCGTTCGCACCGGCAGCCTAAGGTCACGTAGCCCTTGAGGAGCATGGTGATCGCGTCCACCCGCCGCTGATCCAGACTCCGCCCGTCCTTGCGGCACACGGTCCGGGCCACCTCGTCCGCCCGGTCGTTCCAGAACATCCCGGTGGTGCGGTCCACCGCCGCCGACACGTAC
>CAJCHX010000716.1 GCA_903970215.1 Acidobacteriaceae bacterium | reverse complement strand
GCATCAGCGAGTCCGCCGCGCATCGAGCGTTCGCGACCCTCGAATCGGCGGGCGTCGTCCACGAGTTCAGCGGCATGCGGCGCAACCGCTGCTGGCGCAGCGACGAGGTGCTCGCCGAATTGGACGCGTTCGCAGCCCGGGCAGGACGGCGGGGCACACCACCGACGCGATCCGACCCGTAGCCGTGGCACTTCGGATGTTGATGAGTCTCTGCCTCACCGGGGGCGCGACGGCCGGTGTGCACCTCGCCGACCCGAGACGGTCCCCTGAGTGGGGTGCGCCCGCGACAGGCGTCAGTCGACCTGCCCCTGGGTGACCACGGTGCCGGTGCCGTCCTCGACGATCACCCACGTGTAGGTCCCGAGCCCACCGGTGTTCAGCAGATTGATGGCACCGCGCTGGATCTCCTGCGCGGTCTCCTCGTCGGTGGTCCGATCAATCTGCGCGGTGAGGTACAGGTTCCCCGTCTGCACGCGGGCGCCCGTCACCGTCATCCCCCAGTCGGTCTCGCCGAAGTTCTCCCGGAACGCGGTCAGAAACCGGTCGGCGGCGTCATCGGGCTGCGCCGCCGGGGCCTGCTCGGTCGGCGTGTCCGTGTCCGTGTCGGTGTCCGTGTCGGGTGTGCCCACCGCGACCTCCGGTGTGCTCACCACGATGTCGGAACTGGTCGGGGCGGGGATCGCTCCTGCGACGTGGTCGACGACGGCGAGTCCGACTGCGAGCACCCGCCCGACAGCAGGACTCCCACGGAGAGCACCGCGGCGGTGGTGAGGATTCGACGGTTCACAGCTGGCACCCCTCCCGTGGCCGAGCAGCAACCGTATCCGACCTGGTCCGGACGCGACGGCGAACCGGCCGCGCGGGCATCCGCCCGCTCCCGCACCGCTCCGGGGTGCTCCGCCGAACGAGCCGACCGGAATCCGCACTCCGCGGCGCACGGCGCCGGTACAGTGCCGAAGCGTTGCCCGGAGAGGCCGGGCGGGGAAGGGGGCACCCATGAACGTGTGGCGCAAGGCGATCCTCGTCGGAGCGGTCGCAGCGGCGGTGTTCGCGACGGACCCGGCCGTGGCCAGCGCGGAGAGTTTCATCAACTACGGGACGGACCAGGCGGGGTGCGAGGCCGCGGAACACCAGGTGTGGGCCAATGGTGGGACCGCGAACTGCTACGAGACCGGGCCGGGGTACTACACGCTGAGCATCGGGTGAGTGTCCGGTGCGCTTAGGCTGTCACGTCCCCTCCAGAAATCGGCTGCCCGTCGTGTCATCCGACGGGGGAAGCAGGCCGGGTACATCGACTTCGCGGTCGGTAACTCGGTGGGGTCGACGGTGTCACCGTCGAGAGTGGTGAAGCGGACCCGGGCGACGAGACCGGTTATCACACGAGAGGGCGGCAGTCAGGGCTGGCGCGACTGTCTCCGCTGCTCCTTCCACGCGCGTACTCGCTCGATGTGCGAGTGCGGGCGCTCCCCGTCTTCGGGAGTGCACAGCGTCCCTCCGGACGCTCCGCAGCGGGGGCAAGCGCAGGACGGGACCGAGTCCGAGCGGCTGGGGCTGTCGACGGCAGCAGCGTTGAGTCGACGCCGTTCGAGAATCTCCTCGACAGCGGCGCGGCGGGCTGCTGCTTCGGTCTCCAGGATCCGCCACACCTCCTCGCGTTCGGTGGCGAGGTCGACCGTGGCCCCGGCCATCTCGTCGAGGATCCGGCCCATGTGCCATGTCGCGAAGGTGCCGTACCGCGCCGAGTACACCCCGAGTCGGTCGATCCGGTACCTGTGGACCGGTCGAACAGGAGGTAGCCGAGGAGCTGGTGGAGGACACTTCCGGGGAGGTTGTCGTAGCGCTCGCCCGAGGCCTGTTTCCCGCCGAGGCGTGCCTTCACGTCGAGCAGCAGGCCGCCGCTGACGAGATCCACCTCGGCGTTGTACAGCTGCGAGCCGTCTAACTCCTGTCCCAGGTACAGCGCCCCGTCCAGGTTCGGTAGCAGGTGCTCGTGTGCGACCGCGGCCAGCTCGTGGAGCTGACGCAGCGCGTCCGACGACGCGAGGGCCAGCAGGTCCGCCGCGGTGACGGTGGGCCGGTCGAAGAACTCCCGCAGCGGTGACCCGTCCTTCGCCCGCGGGCTGCGGTACAGCTCCGTGCCCAGCGCGCAAACCCAGCTCGCCCGCGCGAGGGTGTCCGCGTCGCCGTCGGCCGCCGCCCGACCGGCGAGGGCGACTACCTCCGCCACCGCCGCGCGCAGCGGCGGTCTACGCCACAGGTCGGGGGACCGTGCCGGATTGTCGTCAGTGTGCGTGGGGTCGAGCGTGAACCGAGTCCGGTACTCGAATGCGGCGCCCAGGGTACCCGCGTTGCTCTCGCCCGGGTAGACGAGCATCGGACCTGCGCCGCGGCGGTAGGCGTCCTGGATCGGGCGGATGTGCGGGAAGCGGCGGTCGAAGTAGCACCGCAGCGACGACGACGGGTCGTCGACCGCGCTCGTCAGGTTTCCGTGGGCCACGTGGCGATGATGCACCCGGCATGGGTGTGGCGAGGCCGGTTCGGGACGTGACGTTCGTGGCGCCCTCTCTCGTGGTCGACCACGAGAGAGGGCGTCGACCACGATCGATGCGGCCACTGACCTGTGTCGATCCGTGATCTCGTGGTCGTGGCTCGTCGTGGTCGCAACTCAGCGGACCCCGTCGCCGTCCGCCGCGTAGACGAGGTAGTAAGTAGACCGATCCGGTGAGACGGTCCCTGTGTGCGTATCGCCGCGCGATCGGCACAGCGATCGACGGTCCCCGCTTCGCGTCGGTTGGGCGCGTCTTCGACCGCGGCGCGACGGTGTAGCAGACAACCTTCGCAACCGACACGACCCTGGAACGTTGCCGTACCGGAAAGCATCGGCGTATGGTTTCCATCATGGCAACGACCGATGAACCCGGCGGGCTGGCCGACATCACGCAGGCCCGTAATGCAACCCGCCGGGTCCTCTACCCGCGACGGGCCCAAGCGCTGGTGATGGCGACGCTGGGGGCGCTGAACGCCTGGGCATTCGGCGGAGCGGAGCGCAGCCTGTCTGCGTTCCTGACGGTCACGGTGTGTGCGTTCGCCCTGCTCGGCGTCTTCACTCGCGTCCAGTCCCGCCGGGGAGCGACGAGCATGATGGGGCCGCGACCCGGGGCCGATTCCGTGGTATTCATCGTGGCTGTGGCATTCGCCTCGTGGGCCACTCCGTTGACCGCGCGAGGAGTGCGGCACGTCGTCCCTCCAGGCAGCATGGCCTGCTACACCTTGGTGTTCGTGGCGGCGCTCGTCTGGTATTGGGGTTTCCCCGGGCCTGTACGGCGACTGTTCGCCCGGCTTCGCCGGTGAGCGAGGCGGCGTCGAAGCCGGTGTTCGACGACCTGATCCATCCGCGACAGCGACTGATGCTGTGCGCGGCGCTGGCACTGGCAGGTGAGATGCGCTTCGACCTGCTCGCCAAGGCGGCCGGGATGTCCGCACCGACCTTGAGCAAGCACCTCACTCGCCTCGCGGACGCCGACTACGTCGTCTCCCGACCAGACCGGCGGGACTCCCGTCGGCAGTGGGTCCGACTCACCTCCGCTGGCCGCTGCGCGTACGAGGGCCACGTAGCTGCGCTGCGGGAGCTGACCGGATAGATAACTGGGCGTGGCCGGCCCTCCCGGCAGGGACCGTCACCGTGTGCCCGGGGCGTCTGCCGCGCACCCGCGGCAGAGCGTCTGGTGCCAGCGTCGGAAGCGACGCAGCTTCACGTCGCAGTCGGTGGCCCCGCTCTGTTCAATGCCGGGCCCCGTTCCGGCGGGATGCCTTGTAGCAGCGGTTCGAGACGGGAGTCCTCCGCGCGAGTCGGCGCGATCTGAAAAACTTCGAGAGACGTGTCGAAACGGATGCTGCTCGATCGACGTACGTGCAAGACGAGGATCCACACCTACAGAAGGACTGATCGACATGCCGCGTTTCATGGGTTTCGTACGGATGGAAGAGAACATCGGCACGCCGCCGAAGGCGCTGTTCGAGGCGATGGACACCTACATCGGAGAGCAGGCTGCGAAGGGAGTCTTCCTCGACGGCGGTGGCCTCTACGGCACCGAGGATGCCGTGAACTTCGTCGTCCGCAAGGGCGAGACCACCCGGGTCGACGGCCCGTACGCCGAGGCCAAGGAGATCGTCGGCGGGTGGGCGATCCTCAAGTACGACACCCTCGAGGAGGCGATCGCCGGGCAGCAGGACTTCGCTGAGCTGCACGCGAAGTACTGGCCGGAGGTCACGATGGTCGCGACGTTGCGGCAGATCTCCGACGGCCCGGAGCAGCCCGCAAACTGACGGATCGGCGGTGGTCCTACGCTGGCCTCGTGCCAGATGAGACCA
>CAJCHX010000715.1 GCA_903970215.1 Acidobacteriaceae bacterium | reverse complement strand
CCGCGCCAGCGCACGCGCCGCCGTAGGCCCGACGTGGCGGATGGACAACGCGACCAGCACCCGCCACAGCGGCTTGTGTTTGGCGGTACCGAGATTCGCCAGTAGCCGCTGCGCGTTCGCGGACAGGGCGCCGTCGTCGTTTACGAACAACGGCACCGCCGCGAGCGCGTCCGGGGTGAGGGAGAAGACGTCGCCCTCGTTGCGCAGCACGGGCGACGCGGTGAGTGCCGCCGCGGCCTCGTAGCCCAGGCCCTCGATGTCGAAGGCTGCGCGGCCCGCGAGGTAGAAGAGCCGCTCCCGCAGCTGTGCGGGGCACGATTCGGCGTTGGGGCAACGGATGTCGGCGTCACCCTCCTTCGACGGTGCGAGTGCGGTGCCGCATTCGGGGCAGTGCACGGGCATCACGAACGCCCGTTGGCTTCCGTCGCGCAGCTCGACGACCGGGCCCAGCACCTCGGGGATCACGTCGCCGGCCTTGCGGATGGTGACCGTGTCCCCGATCAGCACGCCCTTGCGCTCCACCTCAGACGCGTTGTGCAGAGTCGCGAACTCCACCGTCGACCCCGCGACGGTGACCGGCGACATGTATGCGTACGGCGTGACCCGGCCGGTGCGGCCGACGTTGACCCGGATGTCCAGCAACCGCGTCGTCGCCTCCTCCGGCGGGTACTTGTAGGCGATCGCCCAGCGTGGGGCGCGCGAGGTGGCGCCGAGCCGCCGCTGCAGCGCGATGTCGTCGACTTTGACCACCACGCCGTCGATCTCGTGCTCGGGATCGTGCCGGTGCTCGCCCCAATAGAAGACGCGGTCGACCACCGCGTCCGCTCCGACCACCCGGACGGTGTACGCCGAGACCGGCAGGCCCCAGGCGCCCAGCGCGAGATACGCCTCGTGCAGCGTCTGCGGAGCCCACTGTCCCTCGATCCGGCCGAGTCCGTGGCAGATCATGCCGAGCCGGCGACGAGCGGTGACCTGCGGATTCTTCTGCCGCAGCGATCCGGCGGCGGAGTTGCGCGGGTTCGCGAACGGCGGCTTTCCCTCGGCGACGAGGCCCGCGTTGAGTTCCTCGAAGTCAGCGAGCCGGAAGAACACCTCGCCGCGGACCTCCAGGACCCGCGGGATCGGGAAATCGTCCGACGGGGTGAGCCGGTGCGGCACGTCGCGCAGCGTCTTGGCGTTGAGCGTGACGTCCTCGCCGGTGCGCCCGTCGCCGCGCGTCGCACCACGCACCAGGGCTCCGTCGCGGTAGACCAGGTTGAGCGCCACCCCGTCGATCTTGAGTTCGGTGAGGAATCCGACGTCGGGCCCCGTCTCCTTCTGCACGCGGGCGATCCATTCGCGCAGCTCGCCCTCGTCGAAGACGTTGTCCAGCGACATCATCCGCTCGAGATGGTCGACGGCCGTGAACTCCGTGGAGAAGCCGCCGCCGACCAGCTTGGTGGGCGAGTCCGGCGTCGCCAGGTCGGGATGCTGCGCCTCGAGCTCGCCCAGCCTGCGGAGCAGGGCGTCGAAGTCTCCGTCGGAGATCACGGGGGCGTCCTGCACGTAGTACCGGAACTGGTGCCCGCGGACCTCCTCCGCGAGTTCGGCCCACGCCCGGCGCTCCTCGTCGGTCGCCTGCTCCTGCTGCTCCGCCATGTGGAGAAGATTAGTCCAGCACCCCGACAGGTCCCGGTCACCGCGGCTACGCTCGGATCGAGGCCGGAGGCGAGGAGGAGCCGTGCCGCACCCGATCATGTTCCGCGACGACGATCCGTACCTGATCCGCCTGCGGGCGGTGGCGCTGGCGTTCCCCGACGCGGCCGAGAAGGTGGCGCACGGCCGTCCGACCTTCCGCTGCCCCAAGGTGTTCGGGATGTACGGCGGCGGGACCAAAGCGGCCGACGGTACGCCCGCGCGGCGCCTGGAGCAGAGCTTACTGTTCAAGCCGGACGAGTCCGAACGCAGTGCGCTGCAACAGGATCGGAGATTCTTCCTGCCCGCCTACGTCGGCGCGTACGGCTGGCTGGGCATCGACCTCACGGCCGCCCCGGTCGACTGGGGCGAGATCGCGGAGCTCCTCGACGCAAGCTTCCGCCAGCTCGCGCCGCGGCGGACCGTGGCCCGGCTCGACGCCGGCGATCGGCCCGCCGAACTAGGGTGAGCCGCCGGGGAACGAGCAGCACGGGCGGTGGATCAGCCGGCGGTCGGGAGCGGAATCCACTGCGCGACGGCATCGGCCAGACGCGCGAGATACCTGCTCGCGGCCGCCTCGGTCTGGTCGACCGCGGGATACAACACCAGGTCGACACCAGCGTGCTCCCAGCGCGACAGGCGCGCGGCGTCGGGCACGGCGTCGAGGGCGACGACGCGGGGCGACCCGGCTCGGCCCGACGCGGCCCAGATCTCGCCGAGCCGCGTTGTCGCCGACGCTATTCCGCGGTCTTGCGGGGTGGTGATCCAGCCGTCGGCATGCGCCGCGATCCAACGGAGGTTCTTCTCCGTGCCGCCCGCCCCGACCAGGATCGGGACCTGTCGAGAGGGCTTGGGCCAGGCCCAGCTGGGCCCGAAGCGCACGAACTCACCGTCGAAGGCGGCCTCGTCGTCGGCATGCAGCGCGCGCATCGCACCCAGGTACTCCCGCAGCATCGTCCGGCGCCGCCCCACCGGGACCCCGTGATCACCGAGCTCGTCTGTGTTCCAACCGAATCCGACGCCGAGCGTCAGTCGTCCGCGGGACAGGTGGTCGACGGTCGCGACCGCCTTGGCGAACGTGATCGGATCGGACTGCACCGGCAGAGCCACAGCGGTCCCCAGCTCGATCCGCTCGGTCACGGCGGCCGCCGCCCCGAGGGTCGACCACGGGTCCAGCGTCCGCAGGTACCGCTCGTCCGGCAACTCGGCGCCGCCGGTCCCCGGATGCGCGGCGTGACGACGCATCGGGATGTGGCTGTGCTCGGGCACGAAGTATGCGGCCAGCCCGCTCTGCTCGATGAGCCGCGCGACTGCAGCGGGCCCGATGCCCCGGTCGCTGGTGAAGTGGACGATACCTATGCGCACGACGCCTCCTCACCCCGAGGATAGAACACGTTCTCGTGCTAGCGAACCGCTTCCA
>CAJCHX010000714.1 GCA_903970215.1 Acidobacteriaceae bacterium | reverse complement strand
CCGAACACCCCGCCACAGACGAATACGAGCTACAACCAGCGCTCGACCGTAGCCGCGACTCCGTCGTCCACATTCGCGGCGGTGATCAGGTCGGCGGCCGCACGGGCCAACGGATGAGCATTGGCGACGGCGATACCCAGACCGGCCCAACGCAACATGGCGGAGTCGTTGGGCATGTCACCGAACGCCGCGACGCGGGCGCCGGACTCGATGCCGAGGTGGGCCATCGCCTCGCGGACGCCGGTCGCTTTGCTCACGCCCGGCACGTGGAACTCGATCAGGCCGTTGTTGGTGGCGTAGGTGACGTCCGCGAGGCCGTCCAGGTGGGGTGCGACCCGCGCGTGCATCTGGTCCGACGTCATCCCGGGATTGCGGACCAGCAGTTTCACGGCCGGGAGACCGAGCACCTCGGCGTCGGGGACCTCCACGGTGTCGGGTTCGAGCCAGGCGTGCTGGTAGCCGGTGGAGGCGACGAAGCGGGGCGTCGCGGCGTCGTGCTCGCCGGTGGCGACTCGCTCGACGGCGAAACCCGTGCCGGGCAGGTATTCGTAGACCAGTTCCGCGATCCGGGACAGCAGCGCAGGTTGCATGAGGCGCGCCGCCACCACCTCGCCGGTGGCCGTATCGAACAACACGGCGCCGTTCGCACACACCGCGAGCGGCGCGAAGTCCAACTGATCGGCGATCGGCTCCACCGCGCGCGGCGGCCGTCCGGTGGCGAGGACGAAGGCGGTGCCCGCATCCCGGACGGCACCGAGCACGGCACGGGTACGCGCGTTGATCAGCTCGTCCGGTCCCACCAGCGTGCCGTCGACGTCGCTCGCGATCAGCGCCGGCCGGGCACCCAGCTGGGCGCGGGACGGGACGCTGTCCAGGTCAGCCGTCACGGTCGGCCCGACGCCGGCGTCGCTCCTCGATGTCGGAGGCATCGAGCGCCTCGGCCTCGTCGAGCGTCGGGGCGCTCCCGCCGAGGCGCGCAGGCACCCACGGCTCGCCCTGCGGGTGCACGCCGTACAGGTCCTGCAACTTCAGCAGCATCGCCTGCATCTCGGCCTTGAGCCGAGCGGTCAGCACATCCGGCGGTCCGACGGGATCGATCGGGTCGCACACGCCGATCAGGATCTTGAACTTGTTGCGACCCAGACGCTTCGGCAGCCCTTTGGTCCAGATCTGCTGCGCGCCCCAGACCACGACGGGGACGATGGGCACCTGGGCCTCGGTCGCCATCCGCGCAGCGCCGGACTTGAACGACTTGAGCTCGAAGCTACGGCTGTGGGTGGCCTCGGGGTACACCCCCACCAGTTCGCCGGAGCGCAGTGCATCGACCGCGGCCTGGTAGGCGTCCGCTCCGGCGTCGCGATCCACGGGGATGTGCCGCAACGCGCGCATGATCGGCCCCGACTTCTTGTTGTCGAAGACCTCTTTCTTGGCCATGAAGCGCACCTTGCGCCGGCCTGCCGCAAAGGCCGGCTTCCCTGCGAACGGGAAGTCGAGGTATCCGGTGTGGTTGATCGCCACGACCGCCCCGCCTGTCCTGGGGAACTTCTGGAAGTCGACCTCGGTGAACCGGATGCCCTGGTAGGCCCACATCGCGCGGGCGACCTCGAGGATTGTGCCGTAGACGGGTTCCACGGCGTCAGCCTAGCTGCGGCGGCCGGGGCGCGGACGACGGGCGGGCGATTACCCTGGTACCGGATCAAGCAAGCAACGAAAGGGCTTCACCGTGCAGGTCACCAGCGTTGGTCACGCGGGCTTCCACATCACCACCGCCGCGGGCACCATCCTGTGCGACCCCTGGGTCAATCCCGCGTACTTCGGGTCGTGGTTCCCGTTCCCGGACAACACGCAGCTGGACTGGAAAGCGCTCGGCAACGTCGACTACCTGTATGTATCCCATCTGCATCGGGACCACTTCGACGCGAAGAACCTGGCGGAGAACGTGAGCAAGGACGCCACCGTCCTGCTGCCCGACTATCCCGTCCCGGATCTGCGCCGCGAGCTCGAGCGGCTCGGCTTCACCAAATTCTTCGAGACCGCCGACTCGGTCAAGCACACACTGTCGGGCCCCAAGGGCGACCTCGATGTGATGATCATCGCCCTGCGGGCCCCCGCGGACGGCCCGATCGGCGACTCGGGTCTGGTGGTCTCCGACGGCGAGACGGTGCTGTTCAACATGAACGACTCCCGACCGGTGGACATGGACGTGCTCGGCGAGAACTTCGGCAACGTCGACGTGCACCTGCTGCAGTACTCGGGTGCGATCTGGTACCCCATGGTCTACGACATGCCGAAGGGCAGCAAGCGCCGATTCGCCGAGCAGAAGCGCCAGCGCGGAATGGACCGCGCGCGCAGTTTCGTCGATCAGGTGGGCGCTACCTGGGTGGTCCCCTCGGCGGGTCCGCCAGCGTTCCTGGACCCCGAACTGCGTTACCTCAACGACGAGGGACGGGTCGGGGCGAGCGTGACCGCGGGCGGTGTCATCACCGGGGAGCACCTCGGCGGTGACCTGTCGAACATCTTCCCCGACCAGATCACCTTCCTCGAGGAGATGCGCAAGGCCGGGAACGGCGCCACCAAGCCGGGCAACGGCCTGCTGTTCATCCCCGGCACCGTGGGCGACTTCGCGGGCGCGACCCTCAACGCGCTCACCCATCCCGTGCCCGACGACGAGGTGCTGCGGATCTTCACCGACAAGTCCACCTATCTCGACGCGTTCGCCGAGCGTCAGGCGCCTGTGCTGGCCGCTGAGAAGGCGTCCTGGGCGGCCGACGACGGTGTGCCGCTGATCGGAGCTCTGCGGGAGAAGTTCGAGCCGATCATGGCCGCGTCCGATCTGATCTGCGACGGGATCGGATACCCGGTGGGTCTGGAGATGGGGGACGAGACCGTGGTGCTCGACTTCCCCAACCGCGTGGTCCGCGAGCCCAAGGACGACGACGGCAAGTACCGCTACGGCTTCCGGATAGCTCCCGAACTGGTGCGGACGGTGCTGCGCGACGACGAGCCCGACTGGGTGAACACCATCTTCCTGTCGACCAGGTTCACCACCTGGCGGATCGGCGGCTACAACGAGTTCCTCTACACCTTCTTCAAGTGCCTGACCGACGAGCGGATCGCGTATGCCGACGGCTGGTTCGCCGAGGCGCACGACGACACCGCGTCGACGGATCTGGACGGCTGGGAGGTCCAGCGCCGGTGTCCGCACCTCAAGGCGGACCTCTCGAAGTTCGGGGTGGTCGACGGCGAGAAGCTGACCTGCAACCTCCACGGGTGGCAGTGGGACCTGCCCACCGGACGCTGCCTCACGTCGAGCGGACACCAGCTGCGAGCACGACGGCTCGAAGGGAATCCGCTGTCCTGATCTTGCACTACACCCTGAGGTTGGCTACGTTTCGCGCGATGCGTGGGGTGCACAGTCGCGCTCCGTGGGTGCACAGTCGCGATGCGTAGGTGCACTGTGGAGCGCCCGCTCGGGTGACCGGGAGGGCTGTGACCGGGAAAGCTGTGACCGGGAGGGTGATGACGAACCAGGAGGCGACGCGTCCGCGTCGTCGTCGGCATTCGCTACCCGACGACTACACGCCACCCACGGTGAAGCCCCCCACACCGGAACCGACTCCCGAAGCTCACCGGTCCGATCCGACGCCCCGGCCCGACCCCAACGCCGATCGCACGTACTACCAGAACAATCGGGCGCGCGTGGAGGACTACTACGGCGTTCACGACACGGGCATGGGCGCACGCCGAGCCGAACCCTCCCCCACTACTTCACCCCCACCCAGTTCACCCCCGCCCAGTCCACCCCCGCCCAGTTCGCGCCCGCCCAGTCCACCCCCGCCGCGGCAGTCCGCACCTCACCCGTTCCGCAGCGATGACGCGGTGGCGGCTGACCGGCCGTACATAGACGGCGAAGTGGTGGACGTCACGATGGTCGACCCTTCGGTGCTCGCAATCACTGCACCGCGGCCCACGGGATCGAGGACGACGCCGGCGGGCGGCGCGGCGCGGGTCGCCGAGGCGGACGATCCGCCGATCGACGTCGAGACCACCGAGGATGGTGCGGCGGACCACGACCGAACAGCGGCGGAGCCCGAACCCCGATCGACGCACACCAGCGTCGACTCCGTGCTCGCCGATGCGATGACGATCGACGGCGCGACCTGCGCCGCCCTCGTCGACAAGCGGAGCGGGATGACGCTCGCGGCCGTCGGCCGCCCAGCGGACTTCGACGTGGAGGTCGCCGCCGCCGGGATGTCGGTGGTGATGCAGGCGCAGGAACGGACGCTGCGGCAACTCCGTACCGCCGACACGGTGGAGGACCTCCTGGTGACGCTCGGCGATCACTACCAGTTCGCGCGGCCCGTCGGATCCGGCGCGGCCGACGTGTTCCTCTATCTCGTGGTCGACCGGGCGTTCGGCAACCTCGCGATGGCGCGCCTTCGGCTCACCGCTCTCACGGCGACGCTGCGGTTGTAGCCTCGCTCACAACCCGGCCCCCCTCGCAGTCGCCACCCCACCTCCTAGAGCAGGTGGACTCACACGTCGGAGGTGGGTACACCGCGACGGGGTGGGGACGAACCCTTCTACTTCGGCGCGATGACGTCCACGCCGAGGAAAGGCTGCAGCGCCGCTGGCACGCGGATGGAGCCGTCGGGTTGCTGGTGGTTCTCCCAGATCGCCACGAGCCAGCGCGTGGTCGCGAGGGTGCCGTTGAGGGTCGCCGCGACCTGCGGCCGACCGTCGTCGTCCCGGTACCGGATACCGAGCCGCCGGGCCTGGAACGTGGTGCAGTTCGACGTCGACGTGAGCTCGCGGTAGCGCCCCTGCGACGGAACCCAGCCCTCGCAGTCGTATTTGCGCGCCGCAGACGAGCCCAGATCGCCGCCCGCGATGTCGATCACCCGGTACGGCACCTCGACCGCTGCGAGCATCTCCTGCTCCCATGCCAGAAGGCGCTTGTGCTCGTCCGTGGCGTCCTCGGGACGGCAGTAGACGAACATCTCGATCTTCTCGAACTGGTGCACCCGGATGATGCCGCGCGTGTCCTTGCCATACGAACCCGCTTCGCGCCGGAAGCAGCTCGACTGCGCCGCGTACCGCTTGGGCCCGGAACCGAGGTCGATGATCTCGTTCATGTGGAAGCCGGCCAGCGGGACCTCGGAGGTGCCCACCAGGTAGAGGTCGTCCGCCTCGAGGCGATAGATCTCGTCGGCGTGAGCGCCGAGGAAGCCGGTGCCGCCCATCACCTCCGGCCGCACCAGCACCGGCGGGATCATCAGTGTGAACCCGTTGGCAACCGCCTTCTGCACCGCCAACTGCAGCAGCGCCATCTGGAACAGCGCGCCGTACCCCGTGAGGAAGTAGAACCGCGAGCCCGACACCTTCGCACCGCGATCCATGTCCAGCAGCCCCAGCGCCTCGCCCAGCGCCAGGTGATCCTTGGGATCGGCGATGTCGGGGATCTCGCCGATCCGCTCGAGTTCGACGAAGTCGTCCTCGCCTCCGCTGGGCACACCGTCCTCGACGACGTTCGACAGCTTGCGCGCAAGCACGTCGAAGGCGGCGTCGGCCGCATTCTGCGTGGCCTCCGCCTCTTTGACCTGGGCGCTCAGTGCTGCGGCGGCGGCCAGTAGAGCCGGACGCTCCTCCTTCGACGCCTTACCGACCGACTTCGACGCGGCCTTCTGCTCCGCACGCAGTGTGTCCGCGGCGAGGACGGCCGCGCGGCGGTCACCGTCGGCGGCCAACACGGAGTCGACCAGGGTGGGGTCCTCGCCTCGGGCGCGCTGCGACGCGCGAACCCGGTCGGGCTGTTCGCGGAGAAGCTTGACGTCGATCACGCCCTCACCCTACGTGGCTGGTCCGCAGCCACATTCGCCCCGTCGCTCCGCTCGCCCGGCATTTCACCCCGTCGCCCCGCTCGCCCTCGGTTTTCGACCTGGTTCGCCTCGCTCTCGGTGCCGAACCAGGCATGATGGGGGCGATGGCTGACACGACGACACCCCCGCAACCCCCGCCGGGCGGGAACGGATCACGGTGGCGCATCGGCAGCGGGCACGCACGGGCACTTCTGACGGCCACCGTCGTCGGCGCCGTCGGCTTGGCGGTGGCCCTTGCGGCCACGGGCCAGATCGGCTCGCACTCGCCGTTCCACGAGACCGCCGACGGGCCCCGCGCGAAGCCCGTCACCTCCGACTTCGAGGCGTCCAAGGCCGGCGACTGCCTCACCTGGCCCGGGTCGGATGCGACGACCGCGCGGATCGTGCCGTGTTCGGACCCGCATAAGTTCGAGGTCGCGGGAGCATTGCCGCACGCGTTCGCGTCATCGGCACCGTTCCCGTCCGAGCCCGTGCTGGCCGCCGCCCGCGACCAGCAGTGCTCCGCCGTGGTCGCCTCGTACCTCACCAAGCAACTCGACCCGATGGGCCGGTTCGAGGTGGGCCTGCTGAGCCCCAATCAGACCGCATGGGCGGCCGGTGATCGCACCATGCGATGCGGCATCGAGGAGGTGGACGGCACCGGCGCCCCACAGGACATCACCGGCCGGGTCGCCGATCAGGACCAGTCCGTGGCGTGGCCGGTGGGCACGTGCATCGGCGTCGGTACGCAGCACGAGGCCACCTCGCCGGTCCCGTGCACCGAGCCGCACGCGTTCGAGGTGACCGCGCTGATCGACATGGCATCCCAGTTCGGCGGGCCGGATGCGGCGTGGCCCAGCCTGCAGGCGCAGGAGGACTACCTGGCGAAGGCCTGCGCCGCACAGACCGCCACCTGGTTCGGCGATCCCCAGGGTTTGCGCAGGTCCGGACTGCAGTTGCAGTGGACCAAGCTCGCCCAGGCGTCGTGGTCGGCGGGTTCGCGGAAGGTGATCTGCTTCGTCGGCGAGTCGGAGACCACGGCTGGGCGGGTCGGGTTCGCACCGATCACCGGTTCGGCGAAGAGTGACGATCTGTTGATCGACGGCAAGAAGCCGGTACCGCTCGGGGTGGGCGGCCGGCGGATCGCACCACCGGTTCCGCTTCCGCCGGGTATCGCCCCCAACCCCCAGACCGTCCCGGCGGGCTAGATGCTGCGCGTGAGCCCCGCACAGTTCGAGGAGTGGGTTTCGGACGCACTCGACGACGTGCCCACCGAGTTGGCTCAGGCGATGTCGAACGTGGTGATCCTGGTCCGCGACCGCAATCCCGACAACCCGAATCTGCTGGGGCTGTACGAGGGAGTGGCGCTGACTCGGCGCGACACCCACTACGCCGGTGCACTGCCGGACGCCATCACGATCTACCGCGAGCCGCTCATGGCGATCAGCTCCACCCGGGAGCAACTCCGCCGCGAGATCCGGGTGACGGTGCTGCACGAGATCGGGCACCACTTCGGCATCGACGACGCCCGGCTGCACCAACTCGGCTGGGCCTGACCGGGCCACCGATCGGTACGGGTAGACGTCTCAGTACCGGCCTCAGTACAGGTAGACGTCGGCGTCGTTGCCGCCGGTGCACGAGACCAGTGTGGTGGTGGCGTCGACATACACGCAGGTCATGGTGTACGTCTGGTCTGTGACCGGGCTGTCGGCGACCACGGTGCCGGGCTGGCCCGCCGCGTTGTAAGCGGCCCGCACGTTCTCCGCGAACGGGCAGGTGGTCACCTCGTTGACGGCTGAGTGCTGGTACAGACCGCTCGCAGCCGTCTGAGAGCACACCGTGGCGTCCGCGGGCGGCACTCCCGGGCTCCGCGCGGCGGCGGTGGCTGTCACGGTGGCGCCCTGTTGCGCCGACGGCGCGGCCGTCACGGTCTGCACCGACGGTGGGCCGATCGCAGCCTGTCCGGTCCCAGCGGGAGAGCTCTTGTGGAACACCAGGTAGACGCCTGCCGCGAGGCACAACACGATCACCACCACGCTCGCCGCGATGATCGCGGTGACCAGGGTGCGGCCGGTACCCCCGCCCGAATCGACCGGTCCGTAGCCGGGCGGGTAAGCACCCGTCGCGGGGTACTCCCCGGAGACCGGATAGCCGCCCGGCGCCGGGAACGGACCCGACGACGGCTGCCCGCCCGACGGATCGCGCGCGGACCTGCCCCGCAGCTCGGTGGGCTGCTCGTTCGGGTCGGGCAGCCCCCATTCCGGTCCTGTCATGTCCGTCTCCGTTCGACAGGCGATGCGTTCACGCTGCTCCGAGATGACCACTGGCCTTCACCGAAAAGATAGCCCCACCAACGTCGGGCCACGGCCGGATGGGCGTAACGGACCCCCCGGCGGGCGCTCAGCCCATCGGGTCCTCGTCGCCGGAGATCACATCGCCCCATTTGACCAGCGACCAGCCCGCGCCCTCGGGCCGCAGGCTCACCGCGGCGGTGTTCGCCAGATGGTTCCGAAACGCGAACTCGGGATCGGCGTTCGCCAGGTGCGCCGCCACCAGTCGGATCGCCGCACCGTGGCTGACCAGGTACACGTCGCCGTCCGGCAGGTACCGTTCGCGCACCGTCTGCACCGTCGGCAGGTACCGGGCCAAGAGGTCGCGAACGGATTCTCCCCCCGCGGGAGCGGCCGTGCGGTCGCCGTCGTGCCAACGCCGCACGTACCCGGCGAAGGCATCCAGCGCCTCCTGGTCGTTCCGGCCCTCGAGCTCGCCGACCTGGATCTCGTGCACGCCGTCGACGACCCGCACCGGCACGCCCCACGCGTCGCCGATCAGGCCGGCGGTCTGCTGCGCGCGCCGGGCCACGGACGAGAGCAGTGCCGCGGGCCGCTCACCCGGCCGGTCGGCTGCGAACCGGCGGGCCTGCTCCTGCCCCTCCGCCGTGAGCGCCGCACCCGGCGGCCGGGTATCCAAGAGCTTGGCGACATTGGCCGTCGTCTGGCCGTGCCGCACCAGATGCAAGGTCCCGGTCATCGCGTTCCCCTTCGTAGTCGGTCCAGCCAATCTCCGGCATCCCCATGCGCCGCCGGCGGGTTTCCGGGGCCGCCCGGCCGTGCCCACGATCCCAGGAACCGGACGTCGTCGCAGGCACGATGCAGCGCGCGCAGCGCCTCAGCGACCGCCGGATCGTCGATGTGTCCCACGCAGTCGACGTGGAAGACGTACCGGCCCAAGGTCGTTCGCTTGGGCCGTGACTCGATCCGGGTGAGGTCGATGCCGCGCAAGGCGAACTCCGCCAGCGCGAGCGCGAGGGAGCCGGGACGGCTGGGCAGGTCGAGCACCACCGTGGTGCAATCGGTTCCGGTGCGGGGCGGGACCGGGCCGGGTCGCCCCACCAGCACGAATCGGGTACGCGCGTCCGGGACGTCGGCCACACCGGTGGCCAGCTCGGGCACGCCGTAGATCTGCGCGGCCAGTGCGGTGGTCACCGCGGCATCCGCTCGACGCTCGGAGACATCTTGTGCTGCACCGGAATTCGACGATGCAGGGACTACTTCGGCAGTGGGGACCCGGGCCGCGAGCCACTCCCGAACCTGGGCCGCAGCGACCGGGAACGCCGCGATCGTGCGCACCTCGTCGAGCGGGACCAGCCCGGCGATCGAGAAGCTCACGGCCAGATCGGTCTCCGCGAAGATCTGCAGCGGCGGCCCGAACCCCAGGGTGTCGACGGTCGGCGTGACCGGCCCCTCGACGGACGACTCGATGGGCACGCACGCCAGGTCGACCGCGCCGTCGGCCACCAGGCGGAGCGCCGCGATCGGCGACGGGGAACCGACGCGCTCGACGGACGTCAAGTCGACGCCGGGGACCTCCAGCCCGCCGCCCGCCGCGAGTTGTTCACAGCGCAGCAGCGCCATCTCCGTGAAGGTCCCCGCGGGACCGAAATAGGCGATACGCGACACGAATCGAAGCCTAGCCGAGCCCGGAGGCCACGAGGTGCGCTCGCACATCGTCGGCGGCGGACCCTGCGACGATGTTGCGGAGCCGCTCGCGCGCAGCGTCGCGGGCCAGCGGATTGAGCGCAGCGAGACGCGCGACATCCGGGGCCGCCACGGCGCGCTCGATATCGCCGCCGGTGAGGGCCGCGACGACGCCCGCCAACACCGCGAGAGCGGCCGGGCCGTCGGAGACCGCGACCGCGAAGCCGGGTCCCTCGTCGTGCACGCCCCAGACCAGGAACTCGGCGAGACGGTGCGCGTCGCCGTCGAACCCGTGCACCCGGAGCCCCTCGGGCGGCTCGGCGACCACCAGCCCATCGAGCAGGTCGAGCGGTTCGCGGGACGGACCGAGGAGAGCGATATCGACTGGCACCCGGCCGAGCCTAACGCTTGTGCGCACGCCGCGATTATTTTAGGTTAGGGTTACCTACTAACCAGAGGAGTTCTTGTGAGCTCAACCACGATCGTCGAGCCCACACCGGCGGAGCGGATCCGGACGGTGTGCACCATCCCGCACGCCGCGGTGCTGGTCACCGACCAGTACGATCCCGTGTCCGTGGCGTTGC
This sequence comes from Acidobacteriaceae bacterium, assembly GCA_903970215.1. GTDB lineage: Bacteria > Actinomycetota > Actinomycetes > Mycobacteriales > Mycobacteriaceae > Tsukamurella. The sequence continues at coordinate 665 of CAJCHX010000714.1, read as the reverse complement.
ACCACATGCTCGGCGAAGACCTGGTGGTCGCCGTCCCCGACGACACTCCCCCGATGCACGGGCTGCGCGCGATGGTGGAGATCAACGACATCTCCCCGCTGCCACTACGCGAACGCACCCGCTCACTGGTGTGGATCAGCGGACGCGTATCCGAGACCTCCGACGACGCCGCGCTCGCCGGCGAGGTGGCTGAACAGAACCCGTTGCCGGCGCTTCTCGACGTGGGCAACGGCACCCGCCTCCTGCGGATCCCCGTCGAGTCGGCGGTGCTCGCGGACGCCTCGGGCGCAGCATCGGTCCCGTGCGGCGACCTCGCGGACGCTGCGCCCGACCCGTTCGCGGACTACGAGTTCGCCTGGCTGCTGCACGTCGAATCCGACCACCCGGAGATGATCGGACAGCTTTCCCGACGACTCCCCGGACGGCTGCGCAACCACAGAATCAGGCTCCTGGGAATCGATCGGTACGGCGTCCGGCTGCGGGCGGAGCACCACGAACTCTCCGATACCGATCTGCGGCTCAACTTCCCGGCGCCCGCCGCCGACATGGCCGGCTTGCAGCGCGGCATCCGGATCCTGCTCGGTTGCCCCTTCCTCAACGGCTTGCGCGCCGGCTGAGGACCACGCCGGCACAACCGGCGCGGGCGCGAGAACGGCGCCGGGGCC
>CAJCHX010000713.1 GCA_903970215.1 Acidobacteriaceae bacterium | reverse complement strand
ACGGCCACGCCGTACAGAACCGCGACCACGACCGCCATGCCGACCAGGTACAGCAGGATCACCATGCCAGACATGATGCCTCGAGGGCGCCGTCGCAGCGTACCGACGGCGGCGCGCGTCGCAGGGACAGCCGGTCAGCTGGCCTTACGCACCTGCATCAGCGAGTCGATCGGCGGACGGTCCTCCAACGACACCTCCGACGTGACCGGCATGAACTGACCGGAGACCAGCATGTACTGCGTGATGCCGGTGCCGGAGTCGGCGATGCCACAGCGACCCAGCATGGTGCCCACGATCTGCCGACTCATCACGCCGAGTTCGTGCAGAGGGCGGTTGCGGTGGGTCCGCACACCCAGATTGACCTGCGCGATGCCGCCCAGGCCGTACCGGTCGTACGTGTCGATCAGCAGGCCGATCTCCACGCCGTAGCCGGGCGCGAACGCCACCGACGACAGCAGATCGCGGGTGCCGGCGTATTCGCCGCCGAGCGGCTGCAGGACCGTGGTCAGCTCCGGTCGCAGCGCCGCCAGCAGGGGCCGCGCGACCAACTCGGTCACCCGGCCGCCGCCCGCAGGATCCTCGGTCCCGCCCACCTTGAGCGGCCGCCGGTAGAACGCCTTGGAAAGCTGCACTCCATCGCAGAGCAGCAGCGGGCCGAGCAGCTTGGGTACGAACATCGGGTCGGGATCGATCAGGTCGGAGTCGACGAAGGCGATCAGGTCGCCGGTCGAGGCCGCGACGCCGCGCCACAGCACCTCACCCTTGCCGGGCACCGGGACGACGCCCGGGACGGCCTGCTCGCGGGTGATGACGGTGGCGCCCGCGCGCGCCGCCTCCTCCATGGTCCGGTCCGTCGAGCCCGAGTCGAGCACGATCAACTCGTCAACGAGGGTGCCCAGTAGCGGGCGGATGGAGGCGACGACCGAGGCGACCGTCTCCTCCTCGTTGAGTGCGGGCAGCACCACCGAGACGGTGCGGCCGCGTTTCGCGGCGATCAGGTCGTCCGCGGTCCACAGCGGTCGTTCGTAGGTACGGGTCAAGTAGTTCACGCGAGTCCCCTTACCGTGCGTGACGGTGGCCGGTGGCCGTCGATCGACGCCACCATCTCCACCACCCTGCGCGTTGCGGCCACCTCGTGCACCCGGAACAGCCTCGCGCCCGCATGGGCTGCCAGAGCTGTCGCGGCGAGGGAGCCTTCCACCCTGTCTTCCAGGCCGACACCCAGAGTCTCCCCTATGAAGTCCTTGTTGCTCAGCGCCATAAGCACTGGCCAGCCGGTATTAACAAGAACGTTTACACCGCGTAACAGGGCGAGCCCGTGGTGGGTGTTTTTTCCGAAGTCGTGCGTAGGATCTATGACAATTCCGTCCTCGCGTACGCCGGCGGCGAGCGCATCGTCCGCGGCCGCCAGCAGATGGTCCCGCACGTCGGCCACCACATCCGGGTAGCGCACGCGGTGTGGCCGAGATCTCGGCTGCGCGCCGCCGGTGTGCGAACAGACCAGTCCCGCGCCCGTATCGGCGGCCACCCGCACCAGATCGGGGTCGGCGCCGGCCCACGTGTCGTTGATCAGGTCTGCGCCCGCCGGGACCGCCCGCCGCGCGACCGCCGCGCGCCACGTATCGACGCTGATCAACAGATCCGGGTGGCGACGGCGGATCTCGGCGATGAACGGCACGGTGCGGCGGATCTCCTCGTCGGCGTCCACCGTCTGCCCCGGCCCGGCCTTCACCCCGCCGATGTCCACCACGTCGGCGCCCTCGGCGACGGCGGTCGCGACCCGGGCCAGCGCCGCATCGTCCGCGAAGTACGAACCCCGGTCGTAGAACGAGTCCGGCGTCCGGTTGACGATGGCCATCACCAGCGCCCGATCCGTCGGGACGGCGCGGCCGCAGAGCATCGGGCTCGGGCTCGGCCTGGGGCTCGGTCTGGCGCTCGGGCTCGGTCTGGGGCTCGGGCTCGGCGAGGAAGAAGCGGAGTCCCCGGCCCGGCCGGCGGGATCCGTCGGGGTCGGACGGGGCGTCACACCCGCGCCGTGGGGACCTTGCCGGCGACCAGCTCGGCCGGGAAGTCCGCATATGCGGGGGCGTAGCCCTCGGAACCTCCGACGTACACGTAAAGCGGATCGCCGCCGACGTCGGTGAAGCCCTGCTTCCGCAGATCCACCTTCCGGCTCTTGAATGTCGACGTGTGCTCGAGCGAGTCCACGAGCCGCACGTACAGCGGTATCGCGTACGGCGGCAACGTGCGGGCGACATGGGCAGCCAGTTCGGCACCGTCGAACTCCCGGCCCTGCGCCAGCTTCACGGCCGCCATGCCCGCCTTGCCGTCGGCGCCGGGGATCGCCACTCCGTACACGATCGAGCCCTCGACCAACGGGGACTCGCACAGCGCGCCCTCGACCTCGGTGGTCGCCACGTTCTCGCCCTTCCAGCGGAAGGTGTCACCCAGGCGATCGACGAAGCCCACGTGGAACCAGCCCTGGTTGGACACGACGTCGCCGGTGTTGAACCAGGCGTCCCCCGCGGCGAAGCCGTCCCGGATGATCTTGCCCTCGTTGGCCGTCGAGTCGGTGTACCCCTCGAACGGCTGGGACCGCGTGATCTTGGTGAGCAGCAGGCCGTTCTGGCCCTTGCGCACCCGCTCGAGGCGTCCCTGCGCGTTGCGGGCCGGGCCGCCGGTGTCCATGTCGTATTCGACGATCGCGTGCGGCATCGGGCACAGGCCCACGGTGCCTTCCAGATTGAAGACGTTGAGGAAGGCGATGTTGGTCTCGCTGGCGGCGTAGAACTCCACCACCCGGTCGATACCGAACCGCTGCCGGAACTCGTTCCAGATCTCCGGGCGCATACCGTTGCCGGTGATCACCCGGATGGTGTTCGACTTGTCGCTGGGCTTGGGTGGCTGGTTGAGCAGGTAGCGGCAGATCTCGCCGATGTAGATGAACATCGTCGCCGCGTTCTCGTTGGCCTCGTCCCAGAACCGGCTCGCGGAGAACTTGCGGCCCACGGCGAGCGTCGCGCCCGACGCCAGCACGGCTCCGAGCGCCACCGTCGCCGCGTTGTTGTGGTACAGCGGCAGCGGACAGAACAGCACGTCGTCACCGTGCATCCGGATGCCGGTCGCACCGAAGCTGGACATGCACCGGAGCCAGCGGTAGTGGCTCATGATCGACGCCTTGGGCATGCCCGTGGTCCCGGACGTGAAGACGTAGAAGGCCTTGGTCGAGGCGGGCAGCTGGGCTGTGACGGCCGGGTTCGACGTGGCCGCGGGGTCCTGGGACCGCAGATCCCGGGCCTGGGCGGCGAGCTCCGGCATCGTCAACACCTCGCCGGCGGCGGGCCGCTGTCCGGGCTCGAGCGACTCGAGCACGTCCGCCGCCTCCGGGTCGACGATCACGGTGCGGGTATCGAGGATGTCCAGGCTGTGAGCGAGGACGGGGCCGCGCTGGTTGTAGTTGACCAGGCCCGCCACCGCGCCGAGCTTCACGATCGCGAGCATGACGAGGACCATGTCGGGATGGTTGTGCATGATGATGCCGACCACGTCGCCGGTCTTCACACCGCGCCGCTCGAGAACGCGTGCGTACGTGTTGACCACCGCGTTGGCCTCGGCGTAGCTGGTCGACTTGCCGTGGTATTTGAGGAAGGCACGCTGCGGGTGCTGCGCGGCGCGCTTCTGGAACAGCGCGCCGATGCTCTGCCGGCTGGTCTGCCGGCGGAGGATCATCGCGGGTCCCTCCTTCGCCATGAGCGGGAGGTCGGGAACCAGCCCGGTCGCCGCCAAGGCCAGGTCCTTCACGCCGAATGTACGAGTCTCGCTCAAGGTCTGCGCCTCACGTCTTGTTGCCGGTCACGACAGTCTCACACCGCCGGTGCACGAGGTGGCCGGCGGATTTCGATACGCGATTCTACTCCGCGGTAGGTTTCGGCCCGTATGCAGCGACGATGTGCGCAACGGCGGCATCGACGTCGGCCACTCGGTGCAGTGCCGCCCAGGCCCGCGCCGACACGAATCCTCGCCCGTGCAGCTCCGCCAGCCAGTGCAGGAGCGGAGCGAAGAACCCGTCGTGGTCGACCAGCACGAGCGGCTTGTCATGCATTCCGATATATCCGGCCGTCCATGCCTCGAAGAACTCCTCGAGGGTGCCGATGCCGCCCGGTAGCACCACGAACGCGTCGGCGGCATCGTCCATCAGCTGCTTGCGCTCGCGCATCGTGTCCACGACCACCAGCCGGTCGGCATCGATATCCGCCACCTCGCGGTCGACCAGTGCCTTCGGGATGACACCGAGTGTGTGCGCCCCACCGGCGCGGGCGGCGCGCGCGACGGCGCCCATCATCGACACGTTGCCGCCGCCCGACACCAGGCTCATCCCCGTGGCCGCGATCGCCGCCCCCATGCGCTCGGCCAACGCGAGGTACTCGTCGGGTACCGGGCCCGACGCGCAGAACACGGCGACGGCGCGGCCGACCGGGGAGGCGCGTTCGGCGATACTCACTGCGGCTCCGCGGTCAGGTGCCCGCCCGGGTGCGACAGTTCGACGGCGGACCGGGTGATGATGTCGATCACCTCGGCGACGTCGTCGGTGACGTGCAGCAGATCGACGTCCTCGGGCGAGATCATCCCCCGGCTCACCAGCGTGCCGCGGATCCACTCCATCAGCCCCGACCAGAACGCCGAACCGAGCAGGATGATCGGGAAGCGGGTCACCTTGTTCGTCTGGACCAGAGTGAGCGCCTCGAACAGCTCGTCCAACGTGCCGAAGCCGCCCGGCAGGCACACGAACGCCTGCGCGTACTTGACGAACATGGTCTTGCGGACGAAGAAGTAGCGGAACTCGATACCCAGATCCACCCAGTCGTTGAGCCCCTGCTCGAACGGCAGCTCGATGCCCAGCCCTACCGACAGCCCATCGGCCTCCTTGGCGCCGCGGTTCGCGGCCTCCATCGCGCCGGGCCCGCCGCCGGTGATCACCGCGTATCCGGCATCGGCCAGCGCGCGGCCCACTGCAACGCCCTGCGCGTACTCGGCCGAATCGCGCTCGAGCCGGGCCGAGCCGAACACGGTGACCGCCTCCTCCAGCTCGGCGAGCGCACCGAAGCCCTCCACGAACTCCGCCTGGATCCGCATCACACGCCACGGATCGCGGTGCAGCCAGGTGGCGCCGTTGTCCGTGTTCTCGAGCAATCGCTGGTCAGTGGTGGAGTTCTCGTAGAACCGATCGCCCTGCAGCCGGACGGGACCGCGGTACCGGCGCCGGACGCCGCGCGACGGCTGCTGAGGGTTGCGCTTGGGCTCGGACGGGGACGTCATGCACGCAGAGCGTAGTCGCGGAGGAGCCCGAGGATGCCGACGAGGCGTCGGAGAGGACCCGCGTCGCCGCCCCTCACACACCCGAGAGCCGCCCCTCACACACCCGAGAACAGGTCGACCGGCGCTCCCCTGGTGTTCAACGTGATGTTCGCGGTATCCGTCGAGCCTACGAACGACGCGAACGAGCGCGCCTTCACCGCCCCACCGCACTGATCCACCGCGACCTCGACCGAGTCGTACTGAATCACTGCGGCAGTGGACTGCTCCGCGTTGACCAGCCGCTGACTGAACACCAATGTGGTCACCTGGCCGGCCTTGAGGACGAATTTGAACGACGAGTTCATGCCGGTGTTCACGCTGGGCGATACGGAGCCGTCCACCCGACCGGTCCCCGAGACTCCACCGGTGATGCTTCCCGAGGGGGTCAGGCCGTTGATACCACCGGTTCCTTGGATCGACGGTGTAGCGGACAGGCCCGCCCCGAGATTGCCGGTGACGCCGCCGTTGACGTTCGGGTTCAGCGAGACCTCCAGCCCGCTGGACAGGTCGGCCTGGCAACCGACCAGGATCCCGGTCTGGAGAACTCCGTCGGGCGGCCCGTACGCACCCTTCGGCACATTCACCCGCACGACGGTGACACCACTGAAATAACCCATGTGCGACAACTGGTTCGGGGCGACGGAAACGATTCGGTTGACGGCTTGCCGGGTCGTCTGCAGCGTCACTCGCACTCGCTCGGGAGTGACGTAGGTCCGGGTGTTGTCGGGGACCTTCTGCCACGTATCCGCATGGGCTACGCCGGGCGCCATCGCCGCCATCACCGCCACCGTGACACCCAGTCCGGTGCCGATCGGAGGCACCCGCTTTCTCGACCCGCGGTATTTCATCCTGCTTGTTCCTCTCCGTCTGGCAACGAGATCTGTGTGGTGGGGCCTGGCGACGACGTGGTCGCGGGCGGGTTGGTGTCGGTCGTTCGGGGCGGGGCGGGCGGCGTGGGCGACGGAAGCTGGGCGGGCGGCGTGATG
>CAJCHX010000712.1 GCA_903970215.1 Acidobacteriaceae bacterium | reverse complement strand
CCCGATTCACGGACCCGCGTAGTTATCGCACACCGGGGGAGTAGCCGCCGCGGCGCGGTGGGTCAGCGGTCCTCGATGGCCGTCTCGGCGGCGTCGGCCCACTCGCGCCACTGCTGTGCCTGCTCGCGAAGCCGCACGGCGTCTTTCGGCCGCCCGGCCTTCTCTGCCTTCTCCGCCTGCTCCTCGAACTGGGCCACCCGGGCCCGGAACTGAGCGGCACGCGCCGACGCCTCGGGGTCGGTGCGCCGCCATTGTGAGTCGTCGGCCGACTTGACCTTCTTCTCCAGCGCACGGATCCCGGCCTCGAGTGCTGCCATCTGCTCGCGGGGCACTTTTCCTACCGCTTCCCACTGGTCCTGCAGGTCTCGGAGAGCGGCTTTAGCCGCGGACAGGTTGTGCGCGGGGTCGATCCGCGGGCCGTACTCGTCGAGCAGTGCCTGCTTGCGGCGGCCGTTCTCGGAGAACTCGGCGTCACGTTCGCCGGCGGCCGCGTTCCGGGCCTCGAAGAACTCGTCCTGCACCGCCTTGAACCGCGCCCAGAGCGCGTCGTCGGCGTCCCGCGGCGCGCGACCTGCCGCCTTCCAGCGGACCAACAGGTCCCGGAACTTCGCGGAGGTCTCGGCCCACGTCGTCTCGTTCTTGAGCGCCTCGGCCTCGGCGATCAATTCCTCTTTGCGGGTCTTCGCGCCGGCCCGTTCCCGGTCCAGATCGGCGAAATGCGCCCCGCGGCGCTTGTTGAACGCTTCGCGAGCCTTCGAGTAGCGCTTCCACAGCGCGTCGTCGGTCTTGCGGTCGAGCCCCTTGATCGTCTTCCATTCTTCGAGCAACGCTCGCATCCGGTCGCCGGCGAGCTTCCACTGCGTGGACTCGGCGGCGATCTGCTCGGCCTCGGCCGCGAGGGCTTCCTTGCGGGCGAGGGCTTCGCTGCGGCGCTGCTCCCGGTCGGCCGTGGCCGCCACGATCGCCGTATCGGCGCCGGTGAGCAGCGCACCCACCCGAGCGGCCAGCGAGTCCAGATCACCTACGACCGCCGCGGTGGGCAGCGCGTCGGCGATCGCCTGCGCGGCGACGCGGGTCTTCTTCGGGTCTCCGGCGCCGGTCGCGAGGCGCTCCTCGAGCACCTCCACCTCGGTGGCCAGTTCGTCGTACTTACGGCCGTAGTGCGCCAAGCCCTCGGCGGACTCGCCGGCCTGCCACGAGCCCACGGCCCGCTCGCCCGCCGAGGTGATCACGTAGACGGTGCCATCCGCGTCGACCCGGCCGAATCGGGTGGGGTCCGATGGGGCCACCGCGGGGTGTACTGGATGCACCGGCGTGGTCGCCAGCGGCTTCGGGCGGGGACGCGGATGCGGCTTGGGTCGCGCGAACGGCCGCGTCGGCGGCACGGACGACGCCGGTCCAGGTGTGGGAGCGGGCCGCGCCGGGGGAGTGTAGGCGGCGCTGTCGGCTGGCGGGTTGGTCTCGGTCACGTCGGGCTCCCTCGTTCGCGCCGCGCGTCACGGCTGCCTGTTGCGTCCCGCCCTTCGGCGGGCACTGGTCGTTCCCCATTGAAGCACTCGGAGCCATGCCGGGTGCGATCGATTACCGTTCTCGAGCGTGTACGACAACTGCGCTGGTGACGCGTTCGGCGACCTGCCGGTGATCGTGGTGCCCGGCGCGCCGATCGTGGTTCCCGAACTGGCGGGTGTCCCGGGTGACCCCGACGCGAACGAGGTGCGCGCCGCCGTACTCGACGCCGGGCGGTGGCTGGCCGAACGATCCGGTCGGTGGGCGGTATCGCCCGGGCTGGAGCGGAGCCGCGGGCCACTCTCCGGAACCGGCACATTCGCCGAGTTCGGCGCCGACGTGCACGTCGCGCTCCGTCCCGGTCCGGCGGTCGCGAGGGCCGATCCGTCGTGGCCGACCTCGCTGTTGGTCGCGGCGTGGCTGCGGGGTGCGGTCGCGCCGGGCGCAGAACTGGTCGTGGGCGACGACGGTGCCGCCGACCGTGCCGCCGACGGTGCGGTGTTCGACGGCGTCGTGTTCGTGCTCGACGGGCCGAACACGCTGACGCCGCGGGCTCCGGGGGGGCACCGGCCGGATGACGTTCGGGTGTTCGACGCGTTGTCCGCGTCGGTGACGTCGTCCGGTCCCGATCCCGACGGTGTCCGCTGGCCTCAGTGGCGGCTCGCCGCTCGTGTGTGCAGGGGCCGCGACGTGCGGGTCCTGTATCGCGGGGCGCCGTTCGGAGTGGGCTATCTGGTGGCGACGGCGGCGAGTGGAGTGCCGACGGATCGGGCGGGGACCGGGGAGCGCGGATGACGGGACTGCGGCCGATCGCGGTGGTCGGGCCTACGGCGACCGGCAAGTCCGACCTCGCGCTGGACCTTGCCGAGGTCTTGCACGGCGAGGTGGTGAACGTCGATGCGATGCAGATGTATCGGGGAATGGACGTGGGCACTGCGAAACTCTCGCTCGCGGAACGGCGTGGAATCCCACATCACCAGATCGACGTCCTCGACATCACTGAGACCGCGACCGTCGCGGGTTACCAGGAGCGTGCGCGCGCCGACATCGAGCGGCTGCTGGCGGCCGGACGGACCCCGGTGATCGTCGGCGGCTCGATGATGTACTACCAGGCACTGCTCGACGACTGGCGATTCCCCGCGACTGATCCCGCGGTGCGCGCCCGGTTCGAGGATCGGCTCGCGGAGGTCGGCAGCGCATCGATGCATGCGGAGCTCGCGGTGGCTGACCCCGCGGCAGCGGCCAATATCGGCCCGAGCGACGGTCGCCGCATCGTCCGGGCGCTCGAGGTCGTCACGCTCACCGGTCAGCCGTTCGCCGCTTCCGCGCCGCGGATCGGTGCCCCGCGCTGGGGTGCGGCGATCGTCGCGCTCGACCGCGACACGGAGGTCCTCGATGGGCGGATCGCCAGGCGGACAGACCTCATGTTCGCGTCCGGCCTCATCGAAGAGGTGGAGGCACTGGTCGCCCAGGGGTTGCGCGACGGGGTCACGGCGTCCCGCGCGATCGGCTACGCGCAGGTACTCGATGCACTCGACGGGCGATGCAGCGTCGACGAGGCACGCGAGGCGACAATGATCGGCACCCGTCGCTACGTCCGTCGGCAACGGTCCTGGTT
>CAJCHX010000711.1 GCA_903970215.1 Acidobacteriaceae bacterium | reverse complement strand
CAGGCCGATCGAGATCACCGGCTGGTACGCGGGGGAGAGCCACTTGAGCAGCGCGATCATCGAGGCGCGATCGACGGCGACGCAGCCTTCCGTGGGGGTGCCGTCGGTGACGTGCAGAAAGAAGGCCGACCCCTTGCCGGGGGTGTGGGTCGGGTTCTCATTGAAGTGGACGGCGTAGTCGTACACCGGACCGGCGTTGTACAGGTTCTCGCTGCCGGGCCCGGGATCTGCGCCGACCACGTGGTGGTCGTAGGTGGCCGACTTGGGGTTGCCGTCCCACCAGTCGCGGGCGGTCACCTGCGAATACGGCATCGAGGTCCCGGGATTGGGCTGTCGGCCGAACGCCTCGTCGAACCCGAACACACCCTCGGGCGTCCGCGGGATGTTGTCGGCGGCGACGCCGATGCCCTGCGAGCCGAGATGTGCGGTGATCGGGCCGAATGCGCGGGTCCACGTGGTGCCGGACGGGATCCACGCGGACAGCTGGGCCGTCGTGGCCGAGGTGCTCGGGGCGGTCACCGTGATCACCTCGCGGGCCGACGGTGCGGCAGCCACCGCGGCGCGCAGCAGCGTCGAGTCGTCGGCGTGGGCACTGCCGGTGGAGGCCGCCTCCACGACGCCACCAACAGAAGAATCGCCGCCACCGTCGAGAGCAACTGCCATGTCAGACCTGCGCGAGTCGAGGGCATGATTTCAGTATGCCGTTACGCGTGTTACGGTTGCAAACTTTTGTGACGAACGGGACGTGTGTGGTGGGCGATGATGCGGGGCCATCGGCTCAGCGCAGGTGCTGCTCCACGCGCTCGACCTTGGCCGTCAACTGACCGGTGTAGCCCGGGCGGATGTCCGCTTTGATCACCAGGGACACCCGCGGCGCCGATTCGGCGAGGCGGTCGACGCAGGCCTTGATCACCGCCATCACCTCGTCCCACTCGCCCTCGATGTTGGTGAACATCGAGTTCGTCTCGCACGGCAGCCCCGAGGCGCGGACGATGGCCACCGCCTCGGCGACGGCCGCGCCGACCCCGCCATCGCGCTGGCCCTCGGACTCGTCGGGCCCGCCCATCGGGCTGATGGAGAACGCAGCGATCATCTCCCCGACTCCTCGCTGAATACATTCCCCGTCGCTTCGCTCGCCCGGGGTACATTTCCTGTCGCTTCGCTCGCCCGGGGTACATTCCCCGTCGCATCGCTCGCCCCCAACTCCGCCCAGAGGAACTCGTACGCCACAGCGGACTTGAACGCCGCCTGCTTGAAATCGGCTGCGCCGCCGTGACCGCCTTCGATGTTCTCGTAATACCGCACCGGATAGCCGAGCTCCTCGAGCGCGGCGACGAACTTGCGCGCGTGCCCCGGGTGCACCCGGTCGTCGCGGGTGGAGGTGGTCACCAGCAGTGCCGGACGGCGGACGGCGCCGTCGGATCCGTTGCGCGGCGGCAGGTTCTGGTACGGCGAATACCGACTGAGGAATTCCCATTCCGCGGGATCGTCCGGGTCGCCGTACTCGGCGATCCACGAAGCGCCGGCCAGCAATTGGTGATAACGCCGCATGTCCAGCAGCGGGACCTGACACACGATGGCACCGAACAACTCGGGGTATCGGGTGTACATCACACCCATCAGCAGGCCGCCGTTGCTGCCGCCCTGAGCGCCCAGCTGATCGCGGGTGCACACCCCGCGAGCCACGAGATCCGCTGCGACGGCGGCGAAGTCCTCGAATGCCCGGTGCCGGTGCTCTTTGATCGCGCTGGTGTGCCAGTTGGGCCCGTACTCCCCCCCGCCCCGAATGTTGGCCAGGACATAGGCGCCACCGCGCTCGATCCACGACTTCCCGGCCACGGGCATATATTCCGGCGTCAGCGC
>CAJCHX010000710.1 GCA_903970215.1 Acidobacteriaceae bacterium | reverse complement strand
GCCGGAGCTCCCGCCACTGTGGGCGGTCCAGCTCGATATACGGACTCGCCTCGCTCACGACGTGACCGCTGTGGGCGCCGACGGGTGCATGGGGACAGTGTGGCGAATGACGGACGGTGTCGCACGTCCGGGGTCCGGGCCGCGCGCGACCGGGGTCCCGAGCGCCGCACGCCGACGTCCCGAGGCGGCTAACCTGCGGGCCATGAAGGAATCCGCCCTCGAGGACAGGTACCTGCGGCTCGGCCTCGCCTTCGACCGGATCGAACCGGGCTTCGTCGACGCCTACTTCGGCGACCCGGCGCACCGGCGCGCAGTTGCCGAAGGGCCCGCACCCGCGCCGGCCGCCCTCGCAGCCGAAGCCCGGGCACTGCACGGCGACGTGGTCGCGGAGACGTCGCTGAGCGAGGACCGACGCGAGTTCCTGGCCGGTCACGTCTTGGCGCTCGAGTGTTCGGCGCGCAAGTTCGATGGTGCCGCGATCGGATTCGTGGACGAGGTCAAGGCGTACTTCGATGTCGACATAGCGTCGGCCGACACCGCCGGGTACGAGGCGGCGCACGCGGCGCTCGCGGAGGCCGTGCCCGGCCGCGGGCCGCTGCGCGACCGCGTGCTGGCGGCCAAGGCACGCGCCGAGGTGCCGGCCGAGCGGGTGACGGAAGTGGTGGACGTCCTCGCGGGCGCGCTCCGGGACGTGGTCCGCGCACGCTACCCGCTGCCCGAGGTGGAGACCGTCGAGTTCGAGGTGGTGTCCGACAAGCCCTGGTCCGGCTTCAACTACTACCACGGCGGGTACCGGTCGACGGTGGCCGTGAACGGCGACCTGACGCAGTACCTTTCGACGTTGCCGCACCTGATCGCGCACGAGGCGTACCCGGGCCACCACACCGAGCACTGCCGGAAGGAGCAACTGCTGGTGCACGGCGGGCACCAGCCGGAACAGACGATCTTCCTGGTGAACACGCCACAGTGCCTGATGGCCGAGGGCCTGGCCGATCACGCGCTGGGCGCCGCGATCGGGCCGGGCTGGGGGCACTGGGCGCAGGAGATCTACGCCGACCTGGGGCTTGCGTTCGACGGCGAGCTGCACGAACGGATCGCGCGGGCGAGCAGGGGCCTGCTCCACGTCCGCCAGGACGCCGCGCTCATGTTGCACGACCGCGGCGCGGACCCTGAGGACGTCGTCGCCTACCTGCAGCGCTGGGGGCTGATGTCGGAGCAGAGCGCGCGGCAGTCGCTGCGATTCCTGTCGTCGCCCCTGTGGCGCGCGTACATCTCCACCTACGTGGAGGGGTACACGCTGCTCGAGCGCTGGCTCGATGTGGTGCCGCAGGGGTCCGAGCGGCTGCGGCGTTTCGGCCGCCTGCTCGACGAGCCGTTGACGCCGTCGGGCCTGCGTCGGGAGCTCGCCGCCTGATCGTCGACGGCGCGCAGCGGCAACCTAGACTGGGCGCCATGACCGAACCCAGCGTGAACAATGCCACCCTGGCCGAGCTCGATCCCGAGGTGGCCGCCGCTATGAACGGCGAGCTGGCTCGCCAGCGCGACACGCTGGAGATGATCGCGTCGGAGAACTTCGTGTCCCGCGCGGTGCTCCAGGCACAGGGCAGCGTGCTGACCAACAAGTACGCCGAGGGCTACCCGGGACGTCGTTACTACGGGGGGTGCGAGTACGTCGACGTGGTGGAGGACCTCGCGCGCGATCGCGCGAAGGCCCTGTTCGGTGCCGAGTTCGCGAACGTGCAGCCGCACTCGGGTGCGCAGGCCAACGCGGCGGTGCTGATGGCGCTGATGCAGCCGGGCGAGCGCCTGATGGGCCTCGACCTCGCTCACGGCGGCCACCTCACGCACGGCATGCGGCTGAACTTCTCCGGCAAGCTGTACGACATCACGACCTACGGCGTGAGCAAGGAGGATCACCGGATCGACATGGACGAGGTGCGTAAGACCGCCCTCGACGCCAAGCCGAAGGTGATCGTCGCGGGTTGGTCCGCCTACCCCCGCCATCTCGACTTCGAGGCGTTCCGCTCGATCGCCGACGAGACGGGCGCGCTGCTGTGGGTCGACATGGCGCACTTCGCCGGCCTCGTGGCCGCCGGGCTGCATCCGTCGCCCGTTCCGTACGCGGACGTCGTCTCGACCACGGTGCACAAGACTCTGGGTGGGCCCCGGTCCGGCCTGATCCTCGCGCGGAAGGAGTGGGCCAAGAAGCTCAACTCCGCGGTGTTCCCCGGCCAGCAGGGCGGCCCGCTGATGCACGTGATCGCTGCGAAGGCCGTCGCACTCAAGGTGGCCGGAACAGACGAGTTCAAGGACCGGCAGCAGCGCACCCTCGACGGTGCCCGGCTGCTCGCCGAGCGACTGAGCGCCAAGGACGTCGCCGACGCGGGTGTCACCGTCCTCACCGGCGGCACCGATGTGCACCTGGTGTTGGTGGACCTGCGCAACAGCGCCCTCGACGGCCAGCAGGCAGAGGATCTGCTGCACGAGATCGGCATCACGGTCAACCGGAACGCCGTGCCGTTCGACCCACGGCCGCCGATGGTGACGTCCGGTCTGCGGATCGGCACAGCGGCCCTCGCGACCCGCGGCTTCGGCGAGAAGGAGTTCACGGAGGTGGCGGACATCATCGGGACCGCGCTGGCGGCGGGCTCGGCGGCTGATGTCTCGGCGCTGCGCGCGCGGGTGTCGGAGTTGGCGCTCGAGGTGCCCCTCTACGAGGGGCTCGAGGACTGGGGCCTGCTGTCGCGATAGCGCAGTCGGGATACGCAGTGGGGATACGCGGTCGGGATAGCGGGCTCGGGGTACACAACGCCGGCTGGTAAGCGGCGCAGTGACTTGAATGCTGGTGGTGTGCTGGCCTAAGGTGCATTCCCGTGAGTGTGACCCCGATCGAGGACGAGCTGATCATCGCCGTCGACAAGGCCCTTCCGGAGATCCGGGACCGATACCTTGCCGAAGGTGACGCCTGGAAGCCCCACGACCTGGTGCCGTGGGACGACGGGCGCAACTACGCCTTCCTCGGCGGTGAGGACTTCACCGAGGACGATGTCACCGTCGACCCGGTGGTGAGTCACGGCCTGGTCCTGGGGCTGCTGACCAAGGACCACCTGCCGTCGCTGCACCGCCTGATGGCGCAGCACCACCCGATCGAGTCGGACTGGGGCCGCATGGTGGGCCACTGGACCGCCGAGGAGAACCGGCACGCGATCGCGCTGCGCGATCACGTGGTGGTCAGCCGGACTTTCGACGTCGAGAAGCTGGAGCTGTGGCGCCTCGAGGCCGTCACCCGCGGATACAAGCAGTACGAGGAGTCGATCCAGGACTACGGCGTGATCGACCAGATCGCGATGCTCGTATTCCACGAGGCGTTGTCCGCGGCCTACTTCACTAAGCTCGCGGACTACGCGGAGCGGGCGGAGGGCACCCCGAAGGGGCTGGCGCAGACGCTGCGCAAGATCGCGGCGGACGACACGTTGCAGCTGAACACCTGGGTCGAGTTCTTCCCCGTCCTGTTGGATGTGAACGAGGAGGCGGCGAAGGCGGCCATCCTGCACCAGGCCCAGACCGTCACCGCGATCGGCGCCGAGACCGCTGCCGGGCTCGAGGAGTCGGAGGCGATCGTTCACGGCGCCGGCATCGGCACTCCCGAGGGTGACCGCGCCGTGATCAACGGCCTCCTGGCCAAGTGGGACCTCGCGATTTAACCCTCTACCTGAGGTTTTGATGAATCCCCTTCGCTTCTGCGGAGGGGATTTCGTCGTTCCGGAATCGGCGTCACACGTACGTCACGGGATGTTCACGCGGCCGCCGCGTGGCGAAGCGGCGCGTAGCAGGGTTCGGAGCTAGTTTGGCGGAGACGGGTTGCGGGGAAGCTACTCGTTCCGGGAGGTACCAACCGTGACTGGACTACCAGTTGACACGAGGGGACCGGCCCCGGTCCTCGTCGGGCACCGCCGGGCGCGCTGAGCGTCCCGACACCGACTACGGACCGACCGGCCGGAGCAACATGCCTGCGTGGGCGCCATGCAGGCTAGGAGCGCCACGTGACCACACGGACCTTCGTCCTCGACACCTCCGTCCTCCTCTCCGATCCGTGGGCCTTCACCCGCTTCGCCGAACACCACGTGGTCCTGCCGCTGGTGGTCGTCGGTGAGCTCGAGGGCAAGCGGCATCACCACGAGTTGGGGTGGTTCGCGCGCGAGGCGTTGCGGATGCTGGACGATCTGCGGGTCGAACACGGTCGGCTCGATCAGCCCATCCCGCTGGACAACGGTGGCACGGTGCAGGTGGAGCTCAACCACACCGATCCCACGGTGCTACCGGCCGGCTTCCGGACCGAGACCAACGACTCCCGGATCCTCGCCTGCGCGCTGAACCTCCGCGCCGAGGGCAAAGACGTCACGCTGGTCTCGAAGGACATC
>CAJCHX010000709.1 GCA_903970215.1 Acidobacteriaceae bacterium | reverse complement strand
GATGCCGTCTGCGGCGGCGGGGACAGTCCCCCGTCCTCGTCGGCCGTCCTCTACAGTTCCATCGATTGAGACGTCACCTCGCAGTAGCAGCAGCCCTTTGTGCGACGATCCTCGGCGTGTCCGGGTGTGGGACGAGTGGCCCGCACTTTGACGGGTCCTACAACGCCGGGAGCGCAGGCGGTCAGGATAACGCCAAGCCGGGTGCGCTCTACGACCTCTTCGTCGAGGTCTCTGGACCGCCGGGGGCTACTGTCGAGGCCGTCACGAAGCTGATCCCCTACAAGAGCTACCCGGAGCCGAAGCTGGTGCACGCAGCGGCGATGACGGGTTTTTTGGAGCAGGGATCGGATAGTGGCTGGCCGGTACAGAACAGTCAGCCTTTGCATCATCAGCCATTGCAACCTGATGCGAACCTGACGGTGGCAATGAGCGGGCAGAAGAAGGGCATCTACGTCGTCTCGGGTGTGGACGTGGAGGTCTCCTATCACGGTCGTTCCTATACGGTGCGGGCCATCTCACCGTTCGCGATTGACGTGGGTGGCATCGAACCGGTGAGCCTCCAGACTCAACTCGAATCGGTCAAGTAGGTGTCCTTGCGGATGGGCTGACAGCTCCCGGCGTCCTTGCCCGGCCCTATCAACCGGCGTTGACGGCGTGGTCGCTCAGCAACCCAGGTTGATGGTCATGGCGTCGGCGAGTAGTCGCTCGTGTCGAGGTGGGTGAGCCCGAGCTCGACCACCTCCCGGAGCACCGCCACCGCAGCGTCACGGTCCCTGGGCGGACCCCACACGCCCGGGCCGGCGAGCTGCATGGCGCCGTACCCCATGCGGGTGAGGGTCAGGTCCGGGGCGAGGGTGATGGTGCCGCCGTCCGGTGTGGTCGCGCTCATCTCGATCTCCGTTCCGCAGGGCCGTCCCGCACCCTCCGGACCCTACGGCGTCAGACCAGCGTGGCGACCACCACGATCACGACGACCGCTGCGACGATGACGGCCCAGCCCTGCCAGGTCGTGGGGCGAAGGCCGTAGCCGACCCGCTTGGGCGCGAACCACGGTTGCCGGTTCCTGCCCGTGTCCTGCTTCCCGCTCATCGGAACTCCCCCTCTACCGGTGTGTCGATGGTCGTGATCGGTCAGTCGCGGCGCCCGGTCCCTCCGAGCGCCCGGAGGCGAGGAGGGAGTA
>CAJCHX010000708.1 GCA_903970215.1 Acidobacteriaceae bacterium | reverse complement strand
GAGGAACGCAACCTGCGTTTGGCGAGCTCGATCGTCTCGCGGCTGGTGGAGATGCGGCCCGTATCGCTGACGGTCGCGCGAGCACCTGAAGAGCGGGTGGTGGGTACGTGTCGTCATTTCGCGCTGCTTGCGTGCGCGCTGCTTCGCCATCGGGGGATCGCCAGCCGAGTGCGCTGCGGCTTTGCGACGTATTTCCAGGCCGGGTCGGCCGTCGATCATTGGATCGTTGAGATCCGAGTCGGCAGTCGGTGGGTCCGCGTTGACCCAGAAGTTCTCGGGCAAGCGGTCACCGACCGCGGCGACGATCTTCGCGACGAGGACTTTCTGTCGGGCGCAGAGGCGTGGCTGGCTCACCGGTCGGGTCAGATCGATCCCGATCGCTTCGGCGTGTACGGCACGGAGAACTGGGGCGTCGGGGAGATCCGCGGCAACCTGGTCAAGGACCTCGCGGCGCTCAACAAGCTCGAGATGCTCCCTTGGGATGAATGGGGCCAGATGCCCGCCGGCTACGAGAACACCGCCGGCCCGGAATACGACGGGCTGCTCGACGAGATCGCTCAGGCGTGCGCTCGAGATGACGCCGAAGAGCTCGCCCGCATCGGCACGATCCCCGAGTTGCAAGTTCCGCAATCGCTCCTCGCCGACGCGAGTTGAGTGCCCGGACAACCCTCCTCCCCTCAGCAGCCCGAGAGGTCCAGCTCACTCGGCGTTCGCCGGCTACTCGCATTCGCTGCCAAGTGCGTACACGGCGGCGCTACCTGTTTCGATGGAACCAGGTAGCCGAGTGCCGCGTTATCGGCGGCCTGATCACGGTTCGCGGTTCAATGATCGGATGCTGTTTGATCGAGATGGGGCGGTCTTGTCGGTCGAGGACTTCGGTGGGAGCGGTCCGCCGGTGTTGTTGTTGCATGGGCTGGCGGGCTACGGGAGGGAGTGGCAGCGCAGCGCGGATCTGTTGACGGCCAGCTTCCGCGTTTTTGCGTTGGATCAGCGCGGTCACGGGAACAGTCAGCGGCGTTCTTCGGACTCGAGACGTGAGGCGTATGTCGAGGACGTCGCAATGGTGATCGGCGAGCTCGGTCTGGGCCCGGTGACGTTGGTCGGGCAGTCGATGGGCGCCAACACCGCGATGCTCGTCGCCGCTGAGCACCCGGAGCTGGTCGCGTGCCTGGTGGTGATCGAGGGCTCGCCCGGCGGCCCGGATGATCCCGATCTCGCCGTGCAGGCCGCCGAGCAGATCGGCGCGTCGCTGCGCCGGTGGCCGGTCCCGTTTGCCGACCGAGACGCAGCGCGCGCGTTCTTTGTCGAGAAGGGCTTTGACGCCGAGGCGTGGACGGGCGGGCTGGAACAGCGCCCGGACGGCCTGTGGCAGCGCTTTGCGGTTGACACGATGATCGCGTGCATGCGCGATCTGCAGTCCCGCAGTTATTGGGATCAGTGGCGACAGGTCCGATGTCCGACGCTGCTGATCTTCGGGGAGCACGGAATGTTCGACGCCGAGCACGAGCAGAAGGTCGCCGACGCGCTCCCCGGCTGCAGGCTGGTCCGCATCGCGGGGGCGGGGCACGATGTGCATCTGGACGCGCCCGCGGCCTGGATCGCCGCGCTGCAGGATCTCGTCGCAGACTGACTGACTCCCGGCAGCCCTGTGTTCACGGTTGTCTGGGCGCGGGGCCGGTGGTAGCGTCGTCGGCGTGCTGTCCCACCTTCTTGTTGCGGTGATGACGACCACGCCGGGTCACCCCGGCGTGGAGGCGTAGCGGCAGCACGCACTTTTCCACCCGGGCCTTCGGTCCCGGGTGATGACTGTCGCCTGGCGGCCGTGGGCCGAGAACACAGGAGACAGAGATGGACGTTGCAGATCACCGCCGGCTCGGCCGGCAACTGGGGATCTTCGCGACCGAGCAGGAGTGCGGAGCGGGCCTGCCGTTCTGGCTGCCCGCCGGCGCTGTGGTCCGGCGCGAGATCGAGCAGTTCGTGATCGAGCTGGAGCGCCGCCACGGCTATCAGCACGTCAATACTCCGGCAATGGCCAAGCGCGAGCTGTATGAGCGCTCCGGTCACTGGGCCCATTACCACGAGGACATGTACCCGCCGATGGACGTGGGCTCAGAAGAGGTGGTGCTGCGCCCGATGCTCTGCCCTCATCACATCCTGATCTTCGACGGCCAGCCGCGCAGCCTGCGTCAGTTGCCGTTGCGTTTGGCGGAGATCGGTCCGATGTTTCGCTACGAGCGCTCGGGCGTGGTCGGTGGGCTGAGCCGGGTGCGGCAGATGACCCTGAACGAGGCACGTGTTCTGCGCGGCCGAGCAGGTCCAGGGCGAGATCACCGACATGCTTGAGATGGTCGATGAGGTTGCCGGGGAGGCGGCGTTCTACGGCCCGAAAATCGATCTGCAGGTCACCGACCCCCAGGGCCGGGAGGAGACCCTGTCCACCATCCAGGTCGACTCTCACCTCCCCGCACGGTTCTCGCTGACCTTTGATCGTGCCGGCAGCCGCGAGCGGCCGGTGATGGTGCACCGCTCGATCGTGTCCACCATGGAACGGATGGTCGCGCACCTACTCGAGGTGCACGATGGCGCGCTGCCGGTCTGGCTCGCGCCCGTCCAGGTCATCATCCTGCCCGTCGACATCGAGGCGGCGGGGCACGCACTACGGATCCGTTCTGCGCTGGATGCTGTCGGGTTACGCGCCGAGATCGACGACCGCGACGCCACCCTGGGCGCACGCGTGC
>CAJCHX010000707.1 GCA_903970215.1 Acidobacteriaceae bacterium | reverse complement strand
CTCTGCCGATCGGTGCACAGGGCGAGATCATCGTCCGCAGCCCGTCGCTGCTCACCCGCTACCACGGCCGGCCCGACGAGACGGCGCAGGCGCTGCGGGACGGCTGGCTGCACACCGGCGACGTCGGCCGGCTCGACGAGTACGGCGCGCTGCACTATCTGGCGCGCACCAAGGAGATGATCAAGACCAATGGGATGAGCGTGTTCCCCTCCGAGGTCGAGACCCTCCTCCGGATGCATCCCGACGTGACCGCGGTCGCGGTGGTTCCCCGACCGGATCCGCGTCGAGGTCAGGTCGCCTACGCCTTCGTGGTGACGGCGCCGGCGTCGACCGTCGATGCCACCGCGATCGTTGCCTGGGCGCGGGCGAACATGGCCGGCTACAAGGTGCCCGACGTCGCGATCGTGGACGCGCTACCGATGACGGCGACGGGCAAGGTTCGCAAGGGCGACCTGCTGGCCTGGGCTGCCGAACGTGGTACCGGCACCGATGCACATGGAGTGAGCGCGTGACGACCCTCCTGGTGGCCAACCGCGGCGAGATCGCGCTCCGGATCATCCGCACCGCACGGGAATTGGGGATCACCACGGTCGCGGTGTACGCGGAGGACGATGTCGACATGCCGCATTGCCGCGCCGCCGACTCGGCTTCGCCCCTTCCCGGCGTCGGCTCGACCGCCTATCTCGATGCGGCTGCGATCGTCCGCGCGGCACTCGACGCGGACGCCGACCTCGTCCATCCCGGGTATGGATTCCTCAGCGAGAGCGCCGCATTCGCGCGGGCTTGCACCGTCGCCGGGCTGACGTTCGTAGGCCCGGACCCGGACGCGCTCGAGACCTTCGGAGACAAGGCGGCGGCGCGCGATGCCGCGGTCCACGCCGGCGTTCCGGTCTTGCCCGCCACCCCGGGCGGCGCGAGCCTCGACCAGGTGCGCGCGCTGCTCGGTCGGCACCCCGCAGGGATCATGATCAAGGCGCTCGCCGGGGGCGGTGGTCGCGGCATGCGTGCCGTCCGCGAGTCGGGCGATCTGGAATCCGCCTACGCGCGGTGTGCGGCCGAGGCCCAGCTCGGTTTCGGGTCTTCAGAGGTGTTCGCGGAGGCGTTGTTCGAGCACGCTCGGCACGTGGAGGTCCAGGTGATCGCGGACGGCGAGCGAGCGCTCGCGCTGGGCGACCGCGACTGCAGCCTTCAGCGTCGACATCAGAAGCTGATCGAGATCGCGCCCGCTCCGGACCTGCCGCAGCGCGCCGCGCTGCACGCCGCGGCGGCGCGACTGTGTGCGCAGGTGGGCTACCGCGGCGTCGCGACCGTCGAGTTCTTGGTATCGGCAGACGATTTCGTCTTCCTCGAGGTGAACCCGCGGATCCAGGTGGAGCACACCGTCACCGAGGAGGTGGCGGGTGTCGACCTGGTGGCGGCGCAGATCGCGGTCGCGCGTGGCGCTCTGCTTCCCGAACTCGGTATGCCGCAGGGGATATCGTCCGATGGTACGACGGAGACCGGGTGCCCGGCCGCCGCGTCCGGCGTCGCGGTGCAGGCACGTGTGAACGCTGAGACGATGGCGCCCGACGGCGCGCCGTTCGCCACCGCGGGCACCCTCACCGCATTCACTCCGCCGTCTGGTCCCGGGATCCGCGTGGACACGTACGGCCGCCCCGGGCTCTCGCTCAGCCCGCGCTACGACTCCCTGCTGGCCAAGGTGATCGCGCACACCCGGGCGGCATCGCATGAGGCCGCGATAGGCAAGCTCGATGCCGCGTTGGCCGAGTTCGTGATCGACGGCGTCGCCACCAACCTCGGCTTCCTGCGCGCCCTGCTCGCGGACCCAGCCGTGCGTGCCGGGGCGGTGACCACCGACTTCGTCGGCGACCGGATCGACGGTCTGCTCGCTGCGGCGGGGCGCTGCGAGGCACCTGCGCCTGCCGTCGCCCTCGAACTGCGGGCAGGAGAGGAGGTGGTGCGGGCACCCATGGCGGGCACGGTGATCGAGGTCGCTCGCGAAGGCGATCACGTGCCTCCGGGCGGTCAGCTCGCGGTGCTCGAGGCGATGAAGATGGAGCACGTGCTGCCTGCTTCCGTCGGTGCCCGCGTGGTGCGTGCGCTGGTCGCCGTGGGCCACACCGTCGCTCCCGGCGAGCCGCTCGTCGTGTACCTCTCGTCGGGGGCCGACCGCGGGGGCGACATCAGCGGCGTCGGTGAGGTGGACCTCGATGCCACCCGGGCCGACCTGCGCGAGATCGCCGACCGTCACGCTGTCACACTCGACGCCGCGCGACCCGGCGCGGTCGCGAAGGTGCATCGGCGTGGTCGGCGGACGGCGCGGGAGAACATCACCGACCTCGTGGACCCGGGCAGCTTCGTCGAGTACGGCGCTCTGGCCCTCGCCGCGCAGCGCAGCCGGCGCTCGGAGGACGACCTGATCGCCAACACCCCGGCGGACGGGCTGGTCTGCGGCATGGCCACAGTCGGCGCCGAGCGGTTCGGCAGGGCCGCGGCCGAGGTCGTGGTGCTGAGCTACGACTACACCGTCCTGGCCGGGACGCAGGGCTGGCGTAACCACGCGAAGACCGATCGCGTGATCGAACTCGCGGCCCGGCGCGCCGTCCCAGTGGTGCTCTTCGCCGAGGGGGGTGGCGGGCGGCCGGGCGACACGGACCTCGATATCGTTGCGGGACTTGACGTACCCACGTTCCGGGCGCTCGGTGCGCTCAACGGCCGCGTGCCGCTCGTGGCCGTGGTGTCCGGGCGGTGCTTCGCGGGGAACGCCGCGCTAGCGGGTACCTGCGACGTGATCATCGCGACGCCCGACGCCAATATCGGCATGGGTGGCCCGGCGATGATCTCCGGCGGCGGCCTCGGCGAGTACCGCCCCGAGGAGATCGGGCCCATCGACGTCCAGCGCCGCAACGGTGTCGTACACCTGGTCGGTCGCGACGACGCGCACGCGGTCGAGCTCGCACAGCGTTACCTGTCCTACTTCCAGGGGCCGGTCGCCGAATGGGAGGCGCCCGACCCTCGGCTCGCCCGCCACGTGGTGCCCGAGAACCGGTTGCGCGCGTACGACGTTCGCGCCGCGATCGATGCGGTCGCCGACGTCGGGTCGGTGCTCGAGCTGCGTGCCGACTACGCCGTGGGGATCGTGACGGCGCTCGTGCGGGTCGAGGGGGTGGCCTACGGGCTGATCGCGAACTCCAGCCACCACCTGGGCGGGGCCATCGACGCGGAGGGAGCCGATAAGCTGGCGGACTTCCTGACGCTCTGCGAGTCGTTTCGGCTCCCGGTGGTATCACTGTGCGACACACCGGGATTCATGGTCGGCCCCGAAGCGGAGAAGACGGCGACGGTGCGCCGGTTCAGTCGACTGTTCGTGATCGGTGCGCGGATGACGGTGCCGTTCGGCGCGGTGGTGCTGCGCAAGGGCTACGGCCTCGGCGCCATGGCGATGACCGCCGGCTCCTTCCGGGCACCCGACTTCACGGTCGCTTGGCCGACCGGTGAGATCGGCGGCATGGGGCTCGAGGGGGCGGTTCGGCTCGGCTTCAGCAAGGAGCTCGCCGCGAAGGACGATCCAGCTGAGCGGCAGGACCTGTTCGACCGCCTCGTCGGCCTGGCCTACCAGCGGGGAAAGGCGCTCACGGCCGCCACGGTGTTCGAGCTGGACGACGTGATCGACCCCGCGGACACCCGAGCCTGGCTCCGGCGTCTCGCGCGAGACGGCGCTGCCGTCTCGCGCGCTGACGGCTGAGCCCTCAGGCCCGCCGACGGCGCTGCCGCCGTTCACAGTGACTGTCCAGGACGGACGCAGCGGCGGGCGAACGGGCGGACTTACCGTCGTCGCGTGAACGTGACCACCCTCGCCGCTGCTGCGCCGCCCACACCCGCGGCGTGGCGCGTCGTCGCACAGGCCGGCTACTACCTTGCACTCTGCGTCGCCGCGGGTTCCGGGCTGACGCTGGCAGTCCTCGCCCGACCCGAGCGTGACGGCGGCCTGGTCGCGGGCCGCGTCCGGCGCCTGCTGCCGCGCTTCGCGGCGTTCGTCGCGGTGGCGGCGACGCTGCAGTACGTGGCCGCGGTCGCCGAGGCGACGAAGGGCCGTGCCGCGTCGCTCGGCCTCGCGGCCGGGCTGAGGCCTTCCGCCATCGGCGATTTCGTGATGTCGGGGCCGGGGCGCGGCGGCGGCTCGCTCGGTGCGGGGGTGATCCCCACCGCGCAGCTCGGAGTATTCGCGGTACTGGTGCTGATCATGCTCGGCGCCGCGCGGACGACGGCGCGCGGTTGGGCGTGGGCGGTACTCGGGGCCGCTGTCGCGGTGGGGGCTGTGCCCAACGTGCCGACCGGCTCCCCGACCGTGAACGGCGTCGCGAAGGACGTCCTCACCGAGGTGCACGTGATCGGCGCGTCGCTGTGGGTGGGCGGCCTGATCGTGCTCGCCGTCGTGGGGTTGTCGGCTCGCCGTGAACGGCCCGGAAGGCACCGGTCAGCGGCGCCCGTGAGCGCCGCCGACGACTGGGCCCGCGTGTGGAGCCGGTACAGCGCGGTCGCGCTCTACGCCGTAGGCGCACTCCTGATCAGCGGCGCCTGGCTCGCGTGGTCGCACGTGGGCACCGTCGGACAGCTGTTCACCACCCCGTACGGGCGCTACCTCGCGATCAAGCTCGTTCTGGTGCTCTGCATGCTCGCGGGCGGAGCATTCAATATGAAGGTGCTGCTGCCGCGGATCGCGGCCGCGCGGACCGCGGGTGAGGGTGGCTCCGTCGCCGCCCTCGCGATCCGGCACTTCCCGGTGGTCGTCTCGATCGAGGCGGCTCTGGGCACAGCGGTGCTGTGCGTCGTCCCGTTCCTCCAGGGCTCGGCGCGCTCCGAGGCAGGCGGCGCGAGTGCCAGGCCGTTCGACCTGACGGTGTTCGCCACCGGGGTTGTTCTGGCTGCGCTCGTCGTTCTCGCGCTGTGGGCGGGGAGCCGGGTTCGGGTACCCGCAGCGCGGAGCGTCCTGCAGGACTGAGGCCGACACGGGACGAGCCCGGGACCGATGTGGTCCCGGGCTCGTCCCGTGGTGCTGGGCCGGGTGGCGGCGGCCCAGCGATCAGTGCGCCATCGCGACGGCGCCCTCCGGTGTCGCGGGCAGCTTGCCGCCCCGGATCACCACACCGGCCACGAGTGCACCGAGCGCGAAGATGCCCGCGGCCCACCAGAAGGCGGTGGTGTAGCTGTGCACCGCGGCGAGCGAGGCCAGCTCGGCACGGGACATCCCCGATGTGGCATGTCCGGTGGCGAAGGCGGCCGCTGCACTCGAGGCGATCGTGCTGAGCAGCGCGGTGCCCACGGATCCACCCACCTGCTGCATGGTGTTGACGGTGGCGGACGCGACACCCGCGTCGTCGGCCGAGACACCCGAGATGGCGCCCTGCATCGACGGTGCCATGGACATACCCAGCCCCAGCCCGATCACCATGAGTCCCGGCAGGATGTCGGACGTGTACTGCGACGAGTCGGTCAGCTGGGTCAGCAGCACCATCCCGCCTGCCGCCAATGTCATTCCGATCGCGGTCAGCCAGCGCGGCCCGAACCGGGGCAGCAGCACGCCGGTCGAGACGGTCGCGCCCACGATGAGCACGCCGATCATCGGCAGGAACGCGAGGCCGGTGGTGATGGGGGTGAACCCGAGGTTCTGCTGCATGTAGTAGGTGAGGAACAGGAAGATCCCGAACATCCCGATGCCGGCGATGAAGACCACGAGGTAGGAGCCACCCCGGGTGCGGTCGAGTATCACCCGTAGCGGCAGGAGTGCGTGCTCGGTGCGGGTCTGCAACCATACGAACACCGCGAGCAGCACGGCGCCGGCGGCCAGCGAAACGATGGTGAGCGAGTCGGCCCAGCCTGCCGTCTCGGCGTGCGAGAAGCCGTACACGATGGCGAACAAGGCCGCCGACACGGTCACGACACCGGGGATGTCCAGCCGTGGCCGGTGCTCGCTGCGCTGGTCGTCGAGGAACAGGAAGGCGCCCACCAGGGCCATCGCCGCGATCACGAGGTTGACGTAGAGGCACCAGCGCCAGTCCGCCCATTCGGTGAGCATGCCGCCGAGCAGCAGGCCCAGAGCGCCGCCGCCGCCGGCGATCGCTCCGAAGATGCCGAACGCGCGAGCACGTTCGCCGGCGTCGGTGAAGGTCGTGGTGAGAAGCGCCAGCGCGGCGGGCGCCAGTAGCGCGCCGAACATGCCTTGGCCTGCGCGGGCGAACACCAGCATGTCGAAGTTCACCGCGGCCCCGCCCAGGGCGGACATCCCGGCGAATCCGACCAGGCCCACGATCAGGGTGGTCTTTCGGCCCACGAGGTCGGACAACCGCCCGCCGAGCAGGAGCAACGAGCCGAACGCGAGGGCGTATGCGGTGACGATCCACTGGCGGTCGGCGTTGTCGAACCCGAGTGCGGCCTGGGCGTGGGGGAGTGCGATGTTCACGATGGTCGCGTCCAGCACCACCATCAATTGGGCCAAGGCCAGGACGCCGAGCACCACCCAGCGGAGGCGGTGCCTCCTCGCTGCGGCGGACTCGTCGGCGGACTCGGAATCGAGTTCGCGAGTGAGAGTGCTCATGGTTTCTCCGTTGTCGAGTGAAGCCGTTACCGGAGGTGAGTCCTCCGATCGGAGGACTGTCCTCCGGTTACGAACATCACCGTAGCACGAAGTGGAGAAAACTTCTCCACTTGATATGCTGTGACCATGACCACGACTGATCCCGCTCGCGTCGACCGCCCGTTGCGGGCCGACGCGGCGCGCAACCGCAAGCGCATTGTGGTGGCTGCGCGCGAGCTGTTCGCCGAGTACGGGTTGGAGGTGACGCTCGACGACGTCGCTGCGCACGCGGGCGTCGGCGTCGGCACCGTCTACCGTCGCTTCGCGAACCGGGACGAGCTGATCGAGGCCGTGTTCGTCGATCACATCCGTGAGGTCACGGACCGGATCTCCGGGGATATCGCCGACGCCGAGCCGTGGGACGCGCTCGTCCTGCTACTCACCGCGGTGGGCGAATTCGTCGCCGACGACCGCGGGCTCGCGGCGCTGCTCACCCGCCTCGACAAGTCGGGACCCGGGCTCGAAGTGGCCAAACAGAGCATGGAGGTGCTGGTCCAATCCATCTATGGCCGCGCCCGTGCAGCGGGCGTCATTCGCCCAGAGTTGGAGGAGACGGACTTCTTCGGATTGGTATGCATGATCTCCGCCCTCGGCGAGTCCACCGAGGCTGTGGCCCCGGGCGTCTGGCGTCGGTACCTCGAGTTGCTCCTCGACGGCATGCGTGCCGACGGCCCACGGATCCCGCTCACGGTGCCCGCGATGACCGCCGAGCAGATCCAGGAGATGCACAAACACAAACACGGTCACGACGCCCCGTGAGCCTCGACCGCCTGTAGATCTCGACAGCGGTGACGTCGAGGGGCGACGTCGAAGGGTGGCATCGAGGGGTGACGTCGAGGGGTGACGTCGAGGACGGCGCTCAGGACGGCGGTCGCACGATCTCCAGTGCCACCTCCGTGGTGGTCACGAAACCCAGTGAATGATAAAGGCGCTGAGCAGGATTGGTGGCTCCCGTGTGGAGGAACGGCTGCTCGCCGCGGGCCCTGATGCCTGCGCCCACCGCGCGCGTCAGCCGGGCGGCCAGGCCCCGGCCGCGGGCCTCGGGCGCCGTGCAGACCGCGCTGATCTCCGTCCACCCGGCCGGCCGCATGCGTTCTCCGGCCATCGCGACGAGTGCGCCGTCGTCGTCCCGGATCCCGAGGTAGCTGCCCAGCTCGATGGTGCGCGGTAGGAACGGACCGGGGCGGGTGCGGCGCACCAGCGCGGTCATCTCCGGCACGTCCGCAGCGGTCAGGGCGACGACGTCGTCGCCGCCCGGCTCGGTGTCGAAGGCCGCTCCGGAGAACTGCACCAGGCCGATGGTCTCTTCGATGTGCCAGCCGGGCGGTAACGCAGTCCGGCGGTCCCGCAACAACGCCGCGCCGCCGGGCCCGGCAAGGGCGGCGACGTCGGCGTAGTCGTCGGTGGTCAGGTCCGTCGGGTGCCCGTAGAACACGGACACGTCCGGTTGATACCGGGTGATCCGGCCCCGGCCCTGTGCGAATCGGGACTGGTTGCCGGTCAACGAGTTCCGGATCGGGTCGGCGAGGGAATCGGCGTCGGGCACCCGCCCAGCCTGGCATGGCCGGCCCTCAGCCGATCCGGCTACCCCTGGCCGGGAGTCTCGAAATCCTCCGGCGAGTACTCGCGCGGCTCGACCAGCACCATCCAGTTTCCGGAGTTGTCACGCATCAGCGCCTCGACCCCGTACGGCCGTTCCTCGGGGGCCTGGATGAACTCCACGCCCTTGGCCTTCAGCTCGGCATACGTTGCGCGACAGTCGTCGACGTTGAGGCCCAGTCCGGGGAGACCGCCGGCCGCCTGGGCGCGTTGGAAGGCGGCGATCAGATCGTCGGACAGCGGCTTGCTGGGAGTCGTCAGGTGCACTTGGATCTCGGGCTGCGTCGGGTGCGTCACCGTGCACCAGCGGTAGTCGGGGCCGAGGTGCAGGTCGTCCTTGGCGACGAAACCCAGGACGTCGGTGTAGAAGGCGAGGGCTTCATCGATGTCGCGGACGAAGACGGATACGAGCGAGATGTTGGTGATCATGCCGGCGACGTTACGGGCGGTCGCGACCCTCGCGCTTCTCCTCGATTGCGGAGCCGGGGTGCCGTTCCGCGAGGCCTGCCATGAACAGATAGCAGCCGGGGATCCGCGGTGCACCGTCCGCGTACCTGCGGCGGAACTCACTGGGGCTCTCGCCGACCAGGTCGCGGAACCGGCTCGAGAACGAACCGAGGCTCGTGAAGCCGACCGCGAGGCACACCTCCGTCACCGTCAGGTTGGTGGCCCGGAGCAGATCCTGCGCTCGCTCGATCCGGCGCCGCGAGAGGTGTTCGGCCGGCGAGAATCCGTAGGTTGCCGTGAAGAGACGCTGAAAGTGGTACTTGCTGATCCCTGCGACCGCAGCGAGCTGGTCGAGGTCGAGGGGCTGGTCGTAGTGCCGGTCGGCGTGGTCGCGAGCCCGGCGGAGGTGGACGAGGACGTCGTCTGGGGCACGGACCGGCACGAACTCCAGTATTGCAGCGCGCAATAGAGGAATGTCTTGGGGTACATCACGGCGACCGCCTACGATCAGCGCTCATGGATGCCAGATCGATCGTCTCCGCCCCGGTGCGGGTCGCCTTCGCGACCGCCGGAGCGGCGATGTCAGCGGTAGAGGGCGGTATGGCCGTCGCCCGGTTCGCGGTACAGAACGTCGAGGCCGAGGTGAACTCCGCACTGCACGTCGAGAACTCCGAGTTCGCGATCACCCCGGTGCAGCTGGTGCAGCGGCTGGCGGCGCTACTCGAACCGGACCGCCCGATCGGCATCGCGATCGCTCGTGGCGGGCCGCTGGATCGCGTGTTGCACCCCGGCGGCGTCGTCGACCGGCTCACCGCGCCGGACGGTCTGCTCGAGAAGCTGACCGCAGAGGGTGGCCTGCTGGATCAGCTGTC
>CAJCHX010000706.1 GCA_903970215.1 Acidobacteriaceae bacterium | reverse complement strand
TGTGGACCTGCGAATCGGCCTCACCCACTCGCCGGAGCCCCGCGTGCTCGACCGGTTCGCGGCCGACGGCTACGACCTCGTGCTCGCGGGGCACACGCACGGCGGCCAGCTGTGTCTGCCGTTCTATGGGGCGTTGGTCACGAACTGCGGGATCGACCGCTCGCGGGTCAAGGGTCCCTCGGCGTGGGGTGAGCACACGCGACTACACGTGAGCGCAGGGCTGGGTACCAGCCCCTGGGCTCCGTTCCGGACGTTCTGCCGTCCCGAGGCGTCGTTGCTGACCTTGGTCGGTGCGCCGGTGAGAGACTCGGTGGTCACTGTCGGACCGGAACTCGCGCCGCACGCCGCCCCGTTGTGACCAGCTCGCTGACCAGCCGATTTCAGCCGCAGCGACCCCTGTAGTAAGCTCGGTCAGGTTGCAAACCGGGGTGTGGCGCAGCTTGGTAGCGCGCTTCGTTCGGGACGAAGAGGTCGTGGGTTCGAATCCCGCCACCCCGACTCGTGGTTGAGACGACAGGCAGGGCCCCCGACCAGCGGACACGCTGGTCGGGGGCCTTACTTGTGGGTGACGTCCGCGATCGATGATCCGTGAGCCGCCGCCGCGGGAAGCCGAGACGGCTCGTAATACTGCCCTCACCGTTCACCCTCTGCACGGAAGGGCGATGGTTCTGTTGGCCGCGCTGGTGCCGCGCGCGTACATTGAACGAGGACGGGCCGCCGTAGTCCGCATCGCGATTGACGGCGGCGCAGTGCATGATCCAGCACAGGGGCGGGGAAATATGTTTGCGGCGAAGGATACGCAGCGCGACGGGGGTAGGGACGTGACGGTAGTCCGTCGCGGCCAGATCGCGCAGCTGTCCCACATGCGCCCCGAACCCAGCGCATCCGCTCGAGCTGCTTTCGGCAGGGTCAATGCGAGGCGTCGCAGTCGATGAGTCAAGCCGTCCAGTACGATCTGGAGCGGCTACATGGCGAACACACCACCAACTTCTTCGACTGCGGGGTCCAGTCCCTGGACGACTGGCTAGGTAGCCAAGCGCTTGAGCAGCAGGAGCAGGGCCGAAGCTGCACCCACGTGTGGGCGGATGCGGGTGGGATGGTCGTCGGGTACGCCACGCTTCTCCCTACGACGATCACTGAACAAGACCCCGGACTCATGTCTCGGCTGCGGCCCTACAAGTACCCGCGGACAAGCGACCTGTGCGGTGTTCTTCTCGGGAAGCTTGCCCTCGACCAGTCGCTTCGGAGCCGGGGCCTCGGGTTCGATCTGCTCGCCGCGGCCTTCCTCGTCGCCTACGACGCCGTGCGACTGATCGGTGGGGTGTACCTGGTGACCGATCCGATCGAGAGCGTCAGGGGCTTCTACGAGAAGTTCGGCTTCCAGACCCTGCCCGGCACCTCCCGCATGTTTCTGCACATGCGCGAGTGGGCAGAGGCCGGCACCTCCATCGATCCCTGAGCCCCCCGCCCATGCGACAACCCGTTCCGGTGCGCCAGTCCGCAGGAGATCCAACCGGGTTCGGTCGGGCCGACCTGAACCAGCACCTCGGCGGCCCAACGCTCGTCACCGACTCCCAGTGCGACATCATCTCGCCGGTGCGTCCACCGCTCGTCCGATCACGACCGGGGAGATCGGGAGCAGTACCCACTCGGGGTAGAGGTGTTCGCGCCGCTCCGAGCTCACCTCGAATCCGGCGGCTCCAATGGCGGCCGCTGCGTCGCGGTGGGTGTGGCAGTTACCGAAGATCCTCGGCCAGACTGTCGCATCCGAAAGTCGTTGTACCGCACCGATTGTGCCATTCGAGGCGACATGCTCGAGGAATCGGATCTCGCCGCCCGGTCGGAGGAGTCGTCTCAACCCGGCGACGACAGACACTGGATCGACCACTGAGCAGAGCACCAGGCAGAACACGACCGCGTCGAACAGGTCGCCCTCCGGGTCGAACTGCTCGACCGTCTCGGGTCGCACCGTGATCGGAGTCCGCGTGTGCTCTGCCGCGCGGATCGCCTTGTCTCGCAGTCGCGGTTCGGGCTCGAGTGCGACGACTTCTGTCACTTCCGCGGGGTAGTGGGGGAAGTTCGAGCCGATCCCGGCACCGACCTCCAGCACACGACCACTGAGTCCCGACAGGTTGTCGCGGCGCAGATCGACGAGAGACGACGGCTCGAGGCGCACCATGCTCGACCAGAACCGGGCGAAGAACGGGTTGCTGAACTCCGGGGCCATATTCTCCACGGTAGACCGCGGTGGGCTACTCGCAAGGTGGTCACGCCCGCCTCGTCCCGAGCCTGCGCGGCCATCAGCAGAAAGTCCCGGGCGAGACCCGCAGCGCCCACGCCGCGACCGTGGATGCCAGGACATCGGGTGGGATGTGAATCAGGCTGAAGCGGGCCAGGGATCCCCGCGGCTATGCTCGCGCGGCACGAGAGTGGCTGCGCCGCTTCCTCGAATTGTGGCGTCCGCGAGAGAACCACCGGTAACATCCGGCGCATGGAGATCGCGGGTGCAAGCGCAATAGTCACGGGTGGTGCGTCGGGTATCGGGGCGGGGGTGGCCCGCGCTCTGGCGGCGAAGGGTGCCCACGTGGTGGTCGCGGACCTGCAGGCAGAGAAAGGTCAGGCGCTCGCCGAGGAGATCGACGGTGTGTTCGTGAGCGTCGACGTGACCCGCACCGAACAGATCGAGGATGCGATCGCACGCGCCCTCGAACTCGGTCCCCTGCGAGCACTGGTCAACTCGGCCGGAATCGGCTGGGCGCAGCGCACCATCGGCCGCGACGGCGAGTACTCGTCGGCGCACGACCTCGCCGTCTTCTCGAAAGTGATCGCCATCAACTTGATCGGCAGCTTCGACGCGATTCGGCTCGCGGCCACCGCGATGTCTCGTAGTGAGCCGACGAGCACGGGGGAGAAGGGTGCGATCGTCTCGATGGCCAGCGTCGCCGCGTTCGACGGCCAGATCGGGCAGGCCGCGTACTCGGCCTCCAAGGGCGGCATCGTCGGGATGACGCTGCCGATCGCCCGCGACCTTGCCGCGGCGGGCATCCGCGTCAACACCGTTGCACCAGGCCTGATCGACACTCCGATCTACGGCGAGGGCGACGCGGCCGAGGCGTTCAAGGCCAAGCTCGGCCAGAGCGTGCTCTTTCCGCACCGCCTCGGCACGCCGGACGAGCTGGCATCGATGGTGCTGGAACTGCTGCTCAACTCGTACATGAACGCCGAGGTCGTCCGCGTGGACGGCGGCATCCGGATGCCACCGAAGTAGCGGTCAAGCCTCGGGGATCTCGCGACCGAAGGCCGCGAGCGTGATCTGCTCCGGCTCGGGGCCGCCGCGTACATCGCCGTCCAGCCCGTCGATGGCGGCCAGTTCGGCGTCGGAGAGGGTGAAGTCGAAGACGTCGATGTTCTCGGCGATCCGCGCTGGCCGGATTGATTTGGGGATCACTGATCTGCCCTGCTGCAGGCCCCAGCGCAGCATCACCTGCGCGGGCGACTTCCCGTGCGCCGCGGCGATCTCGGTGATGACGGGGTTCTCCAGCGTGCTGGTGAGCTGCCCGTCGCGGTAGAACGTGATGCCGCCGATCGGCGACCATGCCTGCGTGAGGATGCCGTGCTCACGGTCGGCGGCCTGCACGTCGCGCTGTGCGAAGTAGGGGTGCGCCTCGATCTGATTCACGGCAGGCACCACCTCGGCAACGGTCAGCAGCCGGTCGAGGTGCGCACGCATGAAGTTGCTGACCCCGATCGCGCGAACACGCCCGTCCGCGAGCAGCTTCTCGAGCGCGCGATACGCGTCGACCGTGAGGTCGAACTGTGACGGCAACGCCTGGTGGAGGAGCAGTAGGTCGATCTGTTCGACCCCCAGCTTGGCCGCGCTCTTGTCGAACGCGTGCAGCGTGGCGTCGTAGCCGTAGTCGCTTATCCACACCTTGGTCTCGAGGAAGATCTCGCCGCGATCGATTCCCGATCGGCGGATACCCTCGCCGACTTCCCGTTCGTTGAGGTACGCGGCGGCGGTGTCGATCAGTCGATATCCGCTGGCCACGGCAGCCTCGACCGCCGCGACGGTCTCGGCGGGCGGGGTCTGGAACACCCCGAATCCGAGGAGAGGCATGGCGACGCCGTTGTTCAAGGTGACTGT
The DNA here is from genome assembly GCA_903970215.1 of Acidobacteriaceae bacterium. Taxonomy (GTDB): domain Bacteria; phylum Actinomycetota; class Actinomycetes; order Mycobacteriales; family Mycobacteriaceae; genus Tsukamurella. The sequence goes on along the minus strand of CAJCHX010000706.1, from coordinate 519 downwards.
AGGAGAACTCATGTCGCCCACGTTATGTGGCTGATCCAGTGTCGTGGGAGGCCCTGCCACTACACCCCAGTGCCAGCCCCTTGGCCGGGAAAATCAGCATCGCCAAGCGCCGCCGAGTCCGTATGGGCACTCCCGGCGCGCAGGCGCGTTGAATTTCCCCGCTAGTGCCGGCGCGGTGGGCGCCCGGGCACGGTGAGCTGCCCGAGCCCGGGGATGGTGAAGGTGGTGCCGCCCGACGGACTGGTGTGCACACCCGGCACGGGGCCGGACGGGGCGGGCGGTGTGTAGACGGGCGCCGGAGCGATGCCATTGGACAATGTGAGTGTGACTGTCGCACCCGGAACGGTGAAGCCGGCGGGGTCGGTGGCGATGACCGTGTCGGCCGCCTCCGAGCTGTTGTCGTAGGCCACGTCCGACTTGAATCCGGCCGCTGTGAGCGCGGCCTTCGCGGCGTCGACGTCCATGCCGATCACGTTCGGGATCTTGCCGGGACCGAATCCGTCGACGTATCGCTGGTCG
>CAJCHX010000705.1 GCA_903970215.1 Acidobacteriaceae bacterium | reverse complement strand
TGAACCCCGCGGTCTGTCCGGTCACGGTCACTCCCCCGCCTCGGCCGCTGCCCGCGCGGCCGCAGGCAGGGCAGCGGCGATCGTCTCGAACGCCGCGTCGTCCAGCGCCGCCGACACGAACCACGCCTCGAACGCGCTGGGCGGCGGGTATACGCCGCGCTCGAGCAGGGCGTGGAAGAACGGTGCGAAGCGGTGCGTCTGCGCCGCCTTGGCCTCAGCGTAGTCGGTCACCGGACCGTCGCTGAACACGACGGAGACGAGGTTCCCGGCGTACTGCACGTGGTGCGGCACACCCTCTGCGGACAGGGTCGAATCGAGCAGGTCGCCGAGGCGGCGGGAATTGCGGTCCAGCGCGGCGTACACGTCGTCGGTCGCGTTGCGCAGCGTCGCGAGCCCGGCCGCGACGGCGACGGGGTTGCCGGACAGCGTGCCCGCCTGGTAGACGGGCCCGACGGGGGCCAGCCGCGCCATCACGTCGGCGCGGCCCCCGAACGCGGCGGCCGGCAGCCCACCGGACATCACCTTGCCGAAGGTGTACAGGTCGCCGGCCACCGGATCGAGGCCGTACCAACCGGACCGGCTGACCCGGAACCCCGTCATCACCTCGTCCATGATCAGCAGTGCGCCGTCGGCGGCGGTGATCTCGCGCAAGGCGGCGTTGAAGCCGGGAAGCGGGGCCACAGCCCCCATGTTGCCCGCCGCGGCCTCGGTGATCACAGCCGCGATCTCGCCCGGGTGCGCGGCGAACGCGGCGCGCACGGCGTCGGCGTCGTTGTACGGGAGGACCAGCGTGTCGCCCGCCTGCGCGCCGGTCACACCGGGGCTGGTGGGCAGGCCGAGCGTGGCGACCCCCGAACCGGCCTCTGCAAGGAGGGAGTCGACATGGCCGTGGTAGCAGCCGGCGAACTTGACGATCTTGGACCTGCCCGTGAATCCCCGGGCCAGGCGGACCGCGCTCATGGTGGCCTCGGTGCCGGAGTTGACCAGGCGCACCTGCTCGACCGGCCCGACCCGCGCGATGATCTCCTCGGCGAGTTCGATCTCCGCCTCGGTGGGGGCACCGAAACTGAGTCCGGTGGATGCCGCGCGCTGGACCGCCTCGACCACGGCGGGGTGGGCGTGGCCCAGGATCATCGGCCCCCACGAGCAGACGAGATCGACGTACTGCGACCCATCGGCATCGGTGAGTGTGTAGCCGGACGCCGAGGTGATGAACCGCGGGGTGCCGCCCACCGCCGAGAACGCCCGCACCGGCGAGTTCACGCCGCCCGGAATCGACCGTGCGGCCCGTTCGAACAGCGCCGCCGACCGGGGAGCCTCGGGGGCCACCGAATCGGACGGGTGCACCGCTGTCGAGGCGGCGTGGGGATCAGTCACGCGTCCCAGTGTCCCAAAACCTCGCTACGTGTCGACGACAGGGTGTAGTGCAGCGATTCGCCCCGATTCACGCACATGCATAACGGGCCGCACTGCGCACACGTATAACGGAGCGATGGAACGACTGAGCGGACTCGACGCGAGCTTCCTCTATCTCGAGTCCCGCTCGCAGCTGATGCATGTGTCGGGAATCCTCGAGCTGGACCCGGGCACCGTCGAGGGCGGCTACCGGTTCGAGGACATGCGCGCGGAGTTCGACCGCCGGATCCGCGCGCTGCCGCAGTTCCGGCGGCGCCTGCACTCGTCGATGGTCAACGTCGACCACCCGGTGTGGATCGAGGACACCGAGTTCGACGTCGAGGCACATGTGCACCGGGTGGCCGTGCCCGCGCCCGGGGGCGACAAGGAACTCGCCGACCTGTGCGCGCACGTCGCCGGCCTACCGCTCGACCGCAGCCGACCGCTCTGGGAGATGTGGGTGATGGAGGGGCTTCGGTCCGAGGACGGCTCCGGCGAGCGGATCGGCGTCATGATTCGGATGCACCACGCGGGCGTCGACGGGGTGACCGGCGCCGGGCTGCTCGCACAGCTGTGCTCGCCGACGCCGGAGGCACCCGAGCTGGACCAGAAGCTCATCGGCGTGACCGCAGGCGGCGCGCCCGCGCTCGAACTCGCCGCAGAGGGTGTGTTCAACGTGGTCCGCCGCCCATTGTCACTGGTGTCGCTGATTCCCCGCACCGCCGCAGTGCCCCTGCGCTGGGTGCAGCGGGCCCGCCGCGGCGAGGCGATGCCGGCACCGTTCAGCGCGCCGCGCACGTCGTTCAACGGCACCATCAGCCCCCATCGCACGATCGCGTTCGCGCAGGTCCCGCTCGCGGACGTGAAACGCATCAAGGATGCGTACGGCGTGAAGATCAACGACGTCGTGATGTCGGCCTGCTCGGGCGCGCTCCGCGACTTCCTGCTGGCGGGGGACGAACTCCCCGCCCAGCCGCTGGTGGGCATGATCCCGGTGTCCGTGCACGGCGCCGACACCGAGCCCAGCCTGGTCGAGGGGACGAACAAGGTGACGGGGATGTTCATCCGCCTGGCCACCGACGTCGCCGACCCCGCGGGACGCCTGGAGGCGATCCGCCGCCGCGCGGCCACCGCGAAGGATCACCATGGCGAGATCGGCTCCAACCTGCTGCGGTCGTGGGCGCAGTTCGCCCCGGCGACGCTGTTGGCCGCCGCCGCGAAGGTGTACGGCGACCGCAACCTCGCGGAACTGCACCCGGTCGTCCACAACCTGGTGATCTCCAACGTCGCGGGCCCGGAGTTCCCGCTCTACTTCTTGGGCGCCAAGATCGAGTCGATGTACCCGCTGGGCCCGGTGTTCCACGGCGCAGGTCTCAACATCACGGTGTTCTCGGCCGACGGGAAGCTCAACATCGGAGCCATCGGGTGCAAGAGGCAGTTGCGCGACCTGTGGCCGCTGGTACGTGCCTTCCAGGCCGAGATCGGCGCACTGCTCACGGGGGTCTCACAGCAGACACTCGAGCAGCACCGCCACGATGGAGACAGAACAGAGGCGACCGGCGCCGCACCGGACGCGCACGCAGGAGGATCCGATGACCATTGAGCCGGGACCCATCGTCACCACCGTCGAAGGACCGGTGCAGGGCATCATCACCGGGTCGACGTTCAGCTGGCGTGGAATCCCCTACGCCGCACCACCGGTCGGGCCGCTGCGCTGGCGGGCCCCGCAGCCGGTCACCCCCTGGACCGGGGTACTGGCCGCCGACGACTTCCGCAACGCGGCGCCACAGCCACCCGCCTACACCAAGGTGGGCCTGCGCAAGACGCAGCCGATCAGCGAGGACTGTCTGACGCTCAACGTCGTCGCTCCCCGGCGTCCGTCGCCGCGAGCGCGCCCTGTGATGGTCTTCATCCACGGCGGCGCGTACTTGATCGGCAGCTCTGCGACGCCGCTCTACCACGGCTTCTCACTGATCGAACGCGGCGACGTGGTGTTCGTGTCGATCAACTACCGACTGGGAGCGCTGGGCTACCTCGACCTGTCCGCCTACTCCACACCGGATCGGGTGTTCGACTCCAACCTCGGGCTCCGCGACCAGGTCGCGGCTCTGCAGTGGGTGCAGCGGAACATCGCCGCGTTCGGCGGCGATCCGAACTGCGTCACCGTGTTCGGCGAGAGCGCGGGCGGCAACGCCGTCACCACACTCCTCGGGACGCCCGCCGCTGCGGGCCTGTTCCATCGCGCCATCGCGGAGAGTTCCGCACCGGGTATGACTGTGGCACAGGAACGTTCGCGGGTATGGGCCGCCCGGTTCGTGGACCTTCTGAGGGCGTCCCGGAACGGGACGGCAGGTCCCCAGACGACGGGGCCGCAGACGGGGCCAGAGACGATCGCGCCCGAGACGATAGAGCCCGGCGGTGCCGGGCTCAGCGTGGCAGAGCTGCTCGATTCCGCCACACCGGGCGAACTCGGCAAGACGGCCAACCGCCTCACCACCGACGCCGAGCGGGAGGACGCCAGCGCGGTGCCGTTCGGACCGACCGTGGACGGTGACTACCTGCCGCGCGACCCCGCCGCCGCGCTTGCCGCCGGCGAGGGGAATCGAGTGCCGCTGATCATCGGCACCAACGCCGCGGAGGGCACTCTGTTCACCCGCGTCCCCGGATCGAAGCCGCCGTCCGAACGCGGTGTCGCCCGGATGCTCTCCGACGCGGATCCCACAGTGGTACAGCGGATCACGGGCGGATATCGAGACATCCCAGGTCCCTCGGGTCGGATCCGGCTGCTCGGCGACCATCTGTTCTGGGCGCCGTCGATCCGGATCGCGGAGGCGCACAGCGGGTTCGCACCGACGTACTTCTACCGGTACGACTTCGCGCCGCTCCCCCTGCGCCTCGGCCGGCTCGGGGCGACGCACGCGACCGAGCTGCTCGCGGTGTTCGGGGTGTATCGCGGCGCGTTCGGGCAAGCCGTCGCCGGGCTGATCGACCGTGGACCGGCACTTGCGATCACCGATCGAATGCAGGCCGATTGGATCGCGTTCGCGCGCACCGGGACTCCGGTGTCGCAGTGGCCGCGATACGACACCGATCGGCGCGCGACCCTCGTCATCGACCGACACACGCGGGTCGAGTACGACCCCGACTCCGCACATCGTCGGGCCTGGGAGGGCTATCACCCCCTGCCGGTGCCGGAGCACTGAGCGCTCTCGAGCCGCAGGGTCCCGAGCGCGGCGCTAGCCGCGCCCGGGACGACCTGGCCTTCGGCATCGCCTACGACAGGGGGATCTCCTAGGTGGTATCGCCGCCGGCCTTCGCACACGCCGTCGCGCCGGCGGTCAGGGCGACCGCGACGATCCCCGCCGCGAGCACCCTGCCGACTGGACCGTCGAACCCGGGCCGCGCCTGTTGCACACCCGATCCCAGCCGCGTCGTCAACGTCGATCTCCTTGCGCCCCAAAATCATCCATCGATGTCACGAGCTGGATTCAGTCCGTCAGCTTGTCCTTGACGCCGGCCGCTGCATCCTTGACCTTCTCGACGCCGTCCTTGATCGCCGCAGACAGCTGGTCCGCCTTGCCCTCCGACTCCAGGTCCCGGTCGTCCGCGGCCTTACCCGCGGCCTCCTTGACCTTGCCGCCGAGGTCCTCGGCCTGGTTCGAGATCTTGTCTCCGATACCCATTTCTGGTGTCTCCATTCATCTTTGCGCTCGCCGGGCGTACGCCGGCCAAGACTCCGTGGGTCGGCTCCCGCACACACGAAAGGCGCCGCGCCGCCACAGGGAGGACCGCCGAATCGACTGCAGAGAAGAAACTCTGGGTCGGGTGATCCGCACTACCACGGAGCGAGCTCGCGCGCGTGCAGCGAGTCCCGACCGCACCGTGGTCTCAATGCGGATTTCAATCGGGCACCCGCCTTCGGGCACCCTAAGCCGACGTTAGCAGCAGTCCCATATGGAAGTAAAGAGGCTTGCGCGGTCTGCGGTTCGGTCGTCGTAGGTGGACGAGCAGAGGCGCCCTACACGTCACGGCGCGTCCACGAAGAGGTCGTATTCGAGTGGGTCCGCTCCCCCATACGGCGACAGGTCGGTGATGCCGGCGCCTCGGACGAGGTCGGCGTCGATGAAGCATCGGCCGGTCACCTCGACGGGTTGGGCCGCAAGGATCGTCGCCGCGTCGGCCATGATCTGTGGGTCGCGCGAGTGGGCGGTCGCCTCGTCGCCGCCGAGCAGGTTCTGCACTGCCGCGGTCGCGATCGTGGTCTGCGGCCACAGACAGTTGCAGGCGATGCCCCGATCCACGAACTCCGCAGCGAATCCCATTGTCAGCAGCGACATCCCGTACTTCGCGAGCATGTACCCGGGGTAGCGGCCGAGCCAGTCCGGCGACAGGTTGAGCGGCGGCGACAGGGTGATGACACGGGCGTGATCGGACTCGGTCAGCTGCGGCAGACACGCCTTGGTCAGCGCGAAAGTGCCACGCGTGTTGACGCTCTGCATCAGGTCGAAGCGCTTCATCGGCAGGTCGGCGGTCGCGGTCGGAGCGAGCACGCTGGCGTTGTTGACGCAGATGTCGATGCCACCGAACCGGTCCACAGCGGTGCGGACCAGGCGGGCGACATCATCGTCGCTGCGCACGTCGCCCACCACTCCGACCGCGCGGCCACCGACCGCCTCGATCGCGGCGACGGCTGTGTGGATCGTCCCCGGTAGCCGTGGGTCGGGCGCATCCGTCTTGGCGAGCAGCGCGACGTCGGCGCCGCGCTCGGCGAGCGCGAGCGCGATCGCCAGCCCGATCCCGCGGCTGCCTCCCGACATAACGACGGTGCGCCCCGCGAACGAGCCGGGGCCCGGCGCGACGAGCTGTGATGCGGTCATCGAATCTCCTTGTCTGTCATCGGACTTCGCTGTGTTGATCGAATAGGTGGTCGTTATCGAATAGGTGGCGCTGGACGGGTCAGCCTCGGCCCGTCACG
>CAJCHX010000704.1 GCA_903970215.1 Acidobacteriaceae bacterium | reverse complement strand
CATCCCACAGATCGCTGCGGTCCTCGGTAGTTCCACCGCCGGCGGCGCGTACGTGCCCGCGATGTGCGACGAGGCCGTGATCGTGCGCGATCAGGGGACGATCTTCCTCGCCGGCCCGCCGCTGGTGAAGGCGGCCACAGGCGAGGACGTCACCGCCGAGGAGTTGGGCGGCGGCCTGATGCACTCGACCGTCTCGGGGGTGACCGACCATCTGGTGGATTCCGATGACGAGGCGCTGGCGAAGGTTCGGCAGATCGTCGGGCGCCTCGGCCCGGTCGGCGCGCCCCAGTGGGACGTCGCTCCCGCGCGCGACGCCGTGCGCCCGCAGACCGACCTGTACGGCGTGGTGTCCCCGGACCTCAAGGTGGGTTACGACGTCCGCAAGGTGATCGAGATCGTCTGCGACGGTGGTGAGTACGACGAGTTCAAGGCCGGCTACGGAACTACTCTGGTGACCGCGTTCGCCCGCATCCACGGGCACCCCGTGGGGATCATCGGCAACAACGGCGTGCTGTTCTCCGAGTCGGCGCTCAAGGGTGCGCATTTCATCGAGTTGTGCGACCGCCGCCGGATTCCACTCGTGTTCTTGCAGAACATCACCGGCTTCATGGTGGGGCGGCAGTACGAACAGGGCGGTATCGCGAAGAACGGCGCCAAGATGGTGACGGCGGTGGCCTGTGCTCGGGTGCCCAAGTTCACCGTGATCGTCGGTGGCTCGTTCGGCGCGGGGAACTACTCGATGTGCGGCCGGGCGTATTCGCCCCGCTTCCTGTGGATGTGGCCGCACGCGCGGATCTCGGTGATGGGTGGCCCGCAGGCGGCCGACACGCTCGCGTCCGTGCGGCGGGACCCGGACGGGGTCGAGGAGTTCAAGGAGCGGGTGCGCGGGCAGTTCGAGCGGCAATCGGACGCCTACTACTCGACGGCGCGACTGTGGGATGACGGCGTGATCGACCCGGCCGACACCCGCACGGTGCTCGGTCTCGCGTTGGCCGCGGCGCGGCACGCGCCGCTGGCGGACGTCAACTATGGCATCTTCCGGATGTGAGGGGGAAAATGACGAATACGACTCCGGACCGCTTGCCGCGCAGGCGGATCGAGAAGGTACTCATCGCCAACCGCGGCGAGATAGCGTGTCGCGTGATCGCCACTCTGCGGCGCCTGGGCATCGCGAGCGTCGCCGTATACTCGGACGCCGACGCCGGCGCGCAACACGTCCGGCTCGCCGACGAGGCGGTGCGGCTGGGGCCCGCCGCCGCGACGGAGAGCTATCTGCGCATCGACCGCGTTGTCGACGCGGCCCGC
>CAJCHX010000703.1 GCA_903970215.1 Acidobacteriaceae bacterium | reverse complement strand
CTTTCGGTTCTCCCTCGGCGTCGACGGTCGCAACGATGGTGACACCGGTGCAGAACTGTCCCATCACATTCCGGAACGTGCGTGCGTCGACGCCCGGATCAGGGCTGAGGTCACTCATGTGCTCAACCTACGCCGTTGCCTTTCCGAGAGCAGATGTGAGTACGGCGTGCGTCGAACAACCTCGCCCATCCAACAACCCCACCACACAACCCCGCCACACAACTCAGCCCCGCCTCACAGAGACGGGGCTGAGTTGTCGCACCTATCGCCTTACTCGGCTGCGGATGCCGACTCGCCGGCCAAAGCGCCTACGGCGTCGTCATCCTTGATCTGCTTGGGCTTGCCGACGAACGTGAACTTGGCGTCCTCGCCCTTGCTCTCGCCATCCCAACCCTCGACGCCGACCTCGACCACCTGGCCCGCGACGATCTCGCCGAACAGGATCTTCTCGGACAGTTGGTCCTCGATCTCCCGCTGAATGGTCCGGCGCAACGGCCTGGCGCCGAGTACCGGATCGAAGCCACGCTTCGCGAGCAGAGCCTTGGCCTGCGGCGACACGTCGATCTCCATGTCCTTGTTCTTCAACGCGCGGCCGACGCGACTCACCATCAGATCGACCATCTGAATGATCTGATCCTTAGTGAGCTGGTGGAACACGACGATGTCGTCGATACGGTTGAGGAACTCGGGCCGGAAGTGCTTCTTCAGCTCGTCATTCACCTTGAGCTTCATGCGCTCGTAATTGCTCTTCGAGCCGTCGTCGTTGGTGAAACCGAGGCCGACCGCCTTGCTGATATCGCTCGTGCCCAGGTTCGACGTGAAGATCAGCACCGTGTTCTTGAAGTCCACGGTCCGGCCCTGGCCGTCGGTCAAACGACCGTCCTCCAGCACCTGCAACAGCGTGTTGTAGATCTCACTGTGTGCCTTCTCGATCTCGTCGAACAGGACCACCGAGAACGGCTTACGCCGCACCTTCTCGGTGAGCTGACCGCCCTCCTCGTAGCCGACATATCCCGGAGGGGCACCGAACAGACGCGACGCGGTGAATCGGTCATGGAATTCACCCATGTCGATCTGAATCAGAGCGTCGTCTTCGCCGAACAGGAAGTTCGCCAGCGCCTTCGACAGCTCGGTCTTACCCACACCGGACGGGCCGGCGAAGATGAACGAGCCCGACGGCCGCTTGGGGTCCTTGAGGCCCGCGCGGGTGCGACGGATCGCCTTGGACACCGCCTTGACGGCGTCCTCCTGACCGATGATGCGCTTGTGCAGCTCGTCCTCCATGCGGAGCAGACGTGTGGTCTCCTCCTCGGTGAGCTTGAACACGGGGATGCCGGTCCAGTTGCCCAGCACCTCGGCGATCTGCTCCTCGTCGACCTCCGCGACCACGTCGAGGTCGCCCGAGCGCCACTGCTTCTCCCGCTCGGCGCGCTGGTTGATCAGCTGCTTCTCCTTGTCACGGAGACTCGCGGCCTTCTCGAAGTCCTGCTCGTCGATCGCCGACTCCTTCTCGCGGCGCGCGTCCGCGATCTTGTCGTCGAACTTGCGCAGGTCCGGTGGAGCCGTCATGCGGCGGATTCGCATCCGTGCGCCCGCCTCGTCGATCAGGTCGATCGCCTTGTCCGGCAGGAACCGGTCGTTGATGTACCGGTCCGCCAGCGTCGCGGCGGCGACCAGCGCGCCGTCGGTGATCGAGACGCGGTGGTGCGCCTCGTACCGATCACGAAGTCCCTTGAGGATCTCGATGGCGTGCTCGACGCTCGGCTCGCCCACCTGGACCGGCTGGAACCGGCGCTCCAGCGCGGCGTCCTTCTCGATGTACTTGCGGTACTCGTCGAGCGTGGTCGCACCGATCGTCTGCAGCTCGCCGCGGGCGAGCTTCGGCTTGAGGATCGATGCGGCATCGATCGCACCTTCGGCAGCTCCCGCCCCTACGAGCGTGTGCAGCTCGTCGATGAACAGGATGATGTCGCCGCGGGTGTCGATCTCCTTGAGGACCTTGCGCAGCCGCTCCTCGAAGTCACCGCGGTAACGGCTACCGGCCACCAAGGACCCCAGGTCCAGGGTGTACAGCTGCTTGTCCTTGAGCGTCTCGGGCACGGCGCCGTTGACGATCGCCTGCGCCAGGCCTTCGACCACAGCGGTCTTACCGACGCCCGGCTCACCGATCAGGACCGGGTTGTTCTTGGTGCGCCGCGAGAGGACCTGCATGATCCGCTCGATCTCCTTGGCCCGGCCGATCACCGGGTCGAGCTTGCCCTGCGCCGCGGCGGCCGTGAGGTTGCGCCCGAACTGGTCGAGCACGAGCGACGTCGACGGGGTGCCCGTCTCGCCGGTTGTGCGGGTGCCCGAACCGGCCGGCTCCCCGCCGCCCTCCTTGCCCTGGTACCCGGACAGCAACTGGATCACCTGCTGCCGGACGCGGTTCAGGTCGGCGCCGAGCTTCACCAGCACCTGAGCGGCCACGCCCTCACCCTCGCGGATGAGGCCGAGCAGGATGTGCTCCGTGCCGATGTAGTTGTGACCGAGCTGAAGCGCCTCACGCAACGACAGCTCAAGCACCTTCTTCGCCCGCGGGGTGAAGGGGATGTGCCCGGACGGTGCCTGCTGACCCTGGCCGATGATCTCCTCGACCTGGCTGCGCACACCCTCGAGCGAGATGCCAAGCGACTCGAGCGACTTGGCGGCCACGCCCTCACCCTCGTGGATGAGGCCCAAGAGGATGTGCTCGGTGCCGATGTAGTTGTGATTGAGCATCCTGGCCTCTTCTTGCGCCAGGACTACGACGCGCCGAGCGCGATCTGTGAACCTCTCGAACATGGCCATTTTCCTCACATCCCGGTACGACGGATTCCGGCTGGATGCCGTATCCGAAGATGAACCGTCTGTAGCTGGTGTTCCTACTGTAGTTCGGCGGCGGGGACCGTGTAGCGGGGCCGGTGTTCGCGACACCCGTCGCGAGTCGGCTCCAGGTGGCCCATCCACCGGATACGCCAGGTAGAACGCACCGGGTCGGCGGGTTTCATCCACGTTCCGCCGTCAGCGAACGAACGTCGCCGGCGCCGTCGAACCGGGCCCACTACGACCCCGAGCGCGGACGAACCCCGCGGCCGGAGGAGGCGACGGGGTTCGTTTGCCGAGATCGTCGGGTGCGGCTCAGTTCGCGGCGTTGAATGCGTCGATCACATCTTGGCTGATGCGACCGCGGTCGTTGACCTTCTTACCGTTCTTCCGCGCCCATTCCCGAATGGCTGCGCTCTGCGAGCGGTCTATCGCGGCACGGCTGCGGCCCGTCGCGACCGGCACCGTCTTGGCCCGCTTGCGGCCGCCGCTGCGGCGCGCGTGCTCCACCCAGTCCTCGAGCGATCCGCGTAGCTTGGCCGCATTCTTCGTCGAAAGGTCTATCTCGTAGGTGACGCCGTCGAGCGCGAATTCCACGGTCTCGTCCGCGGTCTGCGTATCATCCACGTCGTCGACGAGAGTGACGGTGACCTTGCGTGCCATTGGAGATTTCCCTTCGATTGGTTACGAGCCGTATACCCCGCTTCACTACAATAGCCACGAATCGTCGCCGATGCGAATATGCGTGTCGAATCGTCAGGCGAGCGGGCGCACGAGCGGAAACAGAATGGTCTCGCGGATACCCAAACCTGTGAATGCCATCAGCAAACGGTCGATTCCCATACCGGTGCCCGTGGTAGGGGGCATGCCCTGCTCCATGGCCGCGAGAAAGTCCTCGTCGAGAACCATGGCCTCGTCGTCGCCCGCCGCGGCCAGCCGGGCCTGATCGACGAAGCGGGCGCGCTGCACCACCGGATCGACCAACTCGGAATAACCGGTCGCAAGCTCGAATCCGCGAACATACAGATCCCACTTCTCCGTGACACCGGGCCGGACGCGATGCTGCCGAGTGAGCGGTGTGGTCTCCACCGGGAAGTCCCGGACGAAGAACGGCCTGTCGCCCATCTTCGGGGCTGCGGTGTGTTCCCACAGCTCCTCCACGAGCTTCCCGTGGCCATAACCCTTTCCTTCCGGCACTTCGAGTCCGACGCGACCGGCTAGAACGGTGAGCTCGGCCACAGTCGTCTCGGGAGTCACCGGCTCTCCGACCGCTTCCGACAGTGACCCGTACATATCGAGTTGCGGCCACTGCCCGCCCAGATCGAATTCGGTGCCGTCCGCGAGCGTGACCGTGGTGGAGCCGAAAACCGCGGTGGCGATCTCCTGTATCACCTCGCGGGTGGTCCGAGCCGAATCGTCGTACGTGCCGTACGCCTGATAGGTCTCGAGCATCGCGAACTCCGGCGAGTGCGTCGAGTCCACGCCCTCATTGCGGAAATTACGGTTGATCTCGAAAACGCGCTCGAGGCCGCCGACCACGCATCGCTTCAGATACAACTCGGGGGCGATCCGCAGGTAGAGGTCGATATCGAGAGCATTGGAGTGGGTCACGAACGGCCGCGCGGCGGCACCACCGGCCAGCGTCTGCAGCATCGGGGTCTCGACCTCGAGAAAGTCCCGGCGCTCGAGTGAATTCCGCAGCTCACGGACGACGGCGACGCGCTTGCGGGCGGTGTCCCGGGCGGCCGGGCGCACGATCAGGTCGGCCGACCGATTGCGGACGCGCGACTCCTCGGAGAGCTCGGAATGCAGCACCGGCAGCGGGCGCAGCGCCTTGGCGGCGATCTGCCACGAATCGGCGGCCACGGACAGTTCGCCGCGGCGCGACGAGATCACCTCGCCGTGCACGAACAGGAAATCGCCCAGATCCGTGTCGGCCTTGTATTGAGCCAGCGATTCGGCGCCGATTCCGGCGACGGACAGCATCACCTGCAGCGTGACACCGGTCCCCTCCTGAAGTGTTGCGAAACACAGTTTCCCGGTGTTCCGCTGGAAGATGATCCGGCCGACGACGCCGACGTGGTCGCCGGTCGCCTCGTCGGGGGCGAGATCCGGGTAGGCCACGCGGATCTGCTCGAGCGAATGTGTGCGCGGCACCGAGACCGGGTACGGGTCGCCGCCCTCGGCGAGGATCCGGGTGCGCTTGTCCAGACGATATTGCTGCTGCTCGGAAACCCCCGGGCGACCATCGGCCACCCCTGCCGTACTCACGTCGTCAGTCACGACGTACAAGAATAACGACGGCAGCGCCGAGGCGGGATCAGGCCTCGTGCGCGGCGAGCGCGGCCACCGCGCGGCGGTAGGCGGGCGCGACGACGCCGGACCCGTCGGCGCCGGCCGCCACGAGCGCCCGGAAGCCTCCTTCGACGTGCCCGGCCCGGACCCCGCGGTCCCGCAGGCGCATCGCGATCGCTGCCGCCGTGGCGCCGTTGGTGCTCACCAACAGCCATTCGGCGGACTCCCCCGCAGCGGCGAGGCTGGTGGGCAGGCCGGGGACCAGACGCGCGACCACGGCGGCGGCATCTACAGCGACGGCGCCGGGAAGGATTCCGTCCCGGCTGCGATCGGCCTGGTCACGGACGTCGACGACGCGGACGCCGGTTTCGATGAGGGTATGCAGTGCGGGCACTTCTACTGCTCCAGATGAGGGGTGTGACGGGAGGTTCGGGGACGGATGAGGACCCCACGGGTCCTAACGGATCCGACAACACTCCAGGCGGCAGCACACGCTCATGGTCACCGGCGCAGGCTAGCACCCCCGCGATCAGGGCCGCAAGGATTACGCTCGCCGCCGCATCGAATCCGCACCGGGCGAGCTCAGCGATGTCGCTCGCGGCGCGTCGTCTCGCGCCGATACACCTCGCGCAGGCCCTGCATGGTCAGGTCGGCGCGGCGCTCGGTGACCGTGTGGCACTCGGCGAGCACCGCATCGTCGAAGCCCCCGGTCGCGACCACCACGGCGGCGGCGAGGTCGGGCAGCTCCGTCTGCACACGAGTGACCAGAGCATC
>CAJCHX010000702.1 GCA_903970215.1 Acidobacteriaceae bacterium | reverse complement strand
GACCCGAGTGAACCGCGGATCGTCGTTGTGTGGATCGGAGTACGGCAGCTCATCGAGCTCGGCGCACGCGGCGGCCGTCACCGCCCGCCGCACCCCCAGCAGCGGACGTCCGTACGGCGGCGCCCACGCGCGCATGCCGGCCAGCGACCGGGCGCCGGAGCCCCGGCCCAGCCCCAACAGCACCGTCTCGGCCTGGTCGTCGAGCGTGTGCCCGAGCAGCACCGGCGCGCCGTCCCGGTGCCGCTCGAACGCGGCGTAACGAGCAGCCCGCGCCGCGGCTTCCGGCCCGCCGCGGCCGCCCACCTCCACCCGGACCACCCGCGCGTCGCGGCACCCGACCCGCGCCGCTGCGGCGACCGCGGCCCGCGCGACATCGCTCGAATTCCGTTGCAACGCATGGTCGATCACCAAGGCCGTACAGGCGACCCGATGCTGCGCCAGAGCGGCTACCAACGCCAGCGAGTCGGGGCCACCGGACAACCCGGCACAGACTCGCGCCGGTGCACCGTGCTCGCGGTGCCAGGCGGCGACGGCCCGGCGCACCTCGCCCAGCGCGGGTCCCGGCGTGGGCAGGGCTCCGATCTCCCGTCGCTGCGCTCGCCCCGGGGCATCGATCTCCCATCGCTGCGCTCGCCCCGGGGCTCCGATCTCCCGTCGCTGCGCTCGCCCCGGGGCATCGATCTCCCGTCGCTGCGCTCGCCCCGGGGTCTCGATCTCCCGTCGCTGCGCTCGCCCCGGTCCCTCGATCACAGCACCCGGGCGATCCAGGCCGACGGGTCGTCGATCTCAGCCGACCGGGGCAACGTCTCCGCCGACGTCCACACCGTGTTGAAGCGCTCCATGCCGACGGTGCCCACGACCTGGTCGACGAACCGCTTGCCGCGCACGTACTGGGCCATCTTGGCGTCCATCCCGAGCAGGGCCCGCAGCAGCCGCTGGATCGGGTTCTGCGGCCGCGCACGCCGCTTGTCGAAGGCCGCGCGGATGGTCGCTACCGTGGGGACCACATCCGGTCCCACCGCGTCCATCACATGGTCGGCGTGGCCCTCCAACAAAGTGCCGAGCATGAGCAGATTCTCGACCGCCGCGAACTGCTCGGGTGCCTGCACCAACTGCAGCACCCCGAGAATCCCGGGCTGCCGCTGGGCCCCACCCGCGTTCGAGCCGCGCAACGACGACACGAGTCGCTCGAGCAACTCACCCGTCGATTCGGCCGCGGTCCCCGACACCGTGTCCACGTTGTCCTTCATGTACCCCGCAAGCCACGGATTGGCCGCGAACTGCACCCGGTGCGTCACCTCGTGCAGGCACACCCACATCCGGAAGTCGTCCGGCACCAGGCCCAGCGCTCGCTCCACACCGATGATGTTGGGCGCGACCAACAACAGCAGGCCGGGCTCGCCCTCGTCGACGGCCGCGAACGGGTCGTACTGACCCAGAATCGCGCCGGACAAGAAGGCCAACAGCGCGCCCGCCTGCGCACCGGCGATCCGCTCCCCCAGTCCAGCTGTGAATCCCGCAGCGAGGCCGAGCACACCTTTGCCCTGGGTCTTTCCCCCGTCGCTGCGCTCGCCCTGTGTCTTTCCCCCGTCGCTGCGCTCGCCCTGTGTTCCCCCGTCGCTGCGCTCGCCCTGTGCCCTTCCCCCGTCGGGACCGCCCAGCAGCGCGGCCATCGAATCCGTGGCCGCCGTGATCCACTCCCTGCGGTCCACCACGCGAGCCGGGCGCGCGGCCTCACCACCCGCCATCCCGGTGGTCTCCCGCACGTGCGTCTCGGCCGTGGCCGCGAACTCCAGCAACTGTGCAGTTGCGCGTTCGCGGGTGTAGCTGGTGGTGGGCGGACCCGGCCGGCTCAGCCGCCGGCCGGTTGCGGCCGCCAGACCCCAGTCGACGCGTTCGCCCATGCGGTCGTTGTCCGCCATGTCGTGTCTCCTCCGATCGAGGCCGGTGCCGGAGCGGGCCGTCAGCGACAGCCGCAGCCGCGCAGGGCGGTGGTGATCGCGTCCATCGCAGGCCGTGCGACCGTCACCGGCGTGCCCGCCGACATCAGCGTGAAGGTCAGCACTCGCCCATCGCGATCGTTGACGAACCCCGCTAACGTGCTCACTCCGGACAAGCTGCCCGTCTTCGCCCGAACATACCCCGCCCCGGCCCGGTTGACCGTGGTGTAGCGATCGCTCAGGGTGCCGGTCGCACCGGCGATCGGCAGATAGTCCAGCAGCGGCCGCAGCTGCGCGTGGTTGATCGACGTCGCCGCGGTGACCAACTCGTCGAGCACCGACGCAGGAACGCGGTCGTCCACCGACAGCCCATTGGCGTCCTCGAGGGTCACGCCCGACACATCGAAGCCCTTGTCCTGCAACACCTGAAGTACCGCCTCGGCCGCCCCCAGCACAGACCTCGGTTTGCCGACCGCCGCCGCGACCTCCATCCCC
The DNA here is from genome assembly GCA_903970215.1 of Acidobacteriaceae bacterium. GTDB lineage: Bacteria > Actinomycetota > Actinomycetes > Mycobacteriales > Mycobacteriaceae > Tsukamurella. The sequence continues at coordinate 2,645 of CAJCHX010000702.1, read as the reverse complement.
ACCTGCTGCGCCGCCACGTTGTCGGACAGGTTCATGTACTCCCGCATCCGCGCATCGAGCGGGGCGGACGTGACCGTGGCCAGCACCGCCGCACCCGGCGCCGCGCTGCCCATCGAGACATCCGCCGCGGGAAGCCCGAGGTCGGCGGCCAAGGCGCGACCGACAGCGAGTGCAGGGGTGGGAGAACGCGGCGATTCGTCGACGGAGGGGTCGATCCGGCCGCTGTCGGCCGTGAGCGACTCGATCGGAGCGATGTCGCCGCCCGCGATGTCGGCATCGTCCCAGCCCTTCGCCATCTGCGGGCCGGTGAACAGCGACGTGTCCACCTCGATGCGGTCGACGTCGGTGCCCGACTTCTTCAGCTGGTCCGCCAGGTCGGAGATCCGGCCCGCACCCGGGAACAGGCCGGTCTTACCGTCCGGCAGGGTCGTGAGGGTCGGGTCGCCGGCCCCCACGATGATCACATCGCCGGGCTGCGCCCCGGCCACCACCGTGGTGGTGACCCGCGAGTCCACCGGCAGCGTGAGCAGCGCGGCCGCGGTGGTGAGGATCTTCGCCGTCGACGCGGGCGTGCGGGGCAGCGACGGGTCGCGCTGCCACAGCACCGTGCCGGTCGCGGCGTCGGTGATCACGCCGGTGAACTGCCCCAGATCGGGATTGTGCAGCGCGGACTCGATCGCCGCAGTCGTGGCAGCCGGGGTCGGCGCGGCCACGTCGGGATCGATGGCGACGATGCGCGGCGAGTACGTGACGGCCGCGGGCTCCGGGGGAACCTCTGCGCGTAGCCGATCGGCGTGCCGCTTCGCCTGGTACACCAGCGCGCCGGCCACGCCGCCCGCGGCGATCAGCGCGACGACCACCACCGAGATCGCGATGCGCGCGAAGGCTCGCCGGGTTCGCGACCGCTCGAGGTTCCCCCGTTCGCCACCGTCGTGCCGACCCACCGGCTCTCCCTTCCAGACTCCGTCACCCGTCCGTGCTCGAACGCCCCCACAGTAACGCCAGCGCTCCCGTGCCGCCCTCGACGGCCACGCAGTATTGTCGGTTGCTGATCGCCGGTCCGGCGCCCGTGTGGAACCCGGCACCGCCTGAAGAATCCGTCACGAAGGGAACACAGCGTGGAGTTCGAGGTCACCGTCGAGATCGCGAAGGGCTCGCGGAACAAGTACGAGGTGGATCACAAGACGGGTCGGCTCAAGCTGGACCGCTACCTGTACACAGCGTTCGGCTATCCGACCGACTACGGATACATCGAGGACACCCTCGGCGAGGACGGCGACCCCCTGGACGCACTGGTGCTGCTCCCGGAGTCGGTGATCCCGGGCGCGATCGTCGAGGCCCGTGCGATCGGCATGTTCAAGATGGAGGACGAGAAGGGCGGCGACGACAAGGTGCTGGTCGTGCCTGCCGGAGACCCCCGCTGGGACCGGTTCCAGGACATCGGCGACGTCGACAAGTTCGAGCTGGACGCCATCGAGCACTTCTTCGTGCACTACAAGGACCTCGAGCCCGGCAAGTTCGTCAAGGGCTCCACCTGGGTCGGCAGAGCCGACGCCGAGAAGGAGATCGCCATCAGCTTCGCCCGCGCGGAGAGCACCCACCACTAGCCGCTGTCACGCTTTCGGCGTCGACTCCGCGCCCTCCCCCCGTCCATCGGGTGGGAGGGCGGGAGTCGGTCAGTGAGCCTGAACCTTCTTCACCGCGCGCGCCAGCAGGTCGTCGAACACGGTCCGGTCGACGCTCGCGCCGGCCGAGGCGCCAGCGGTGACGATCACCATCGTGCCGTTCGTGTTGAGGTAGGCCGTCACCTGCTCCACTCCCTTGTCCCCCTGCCCTCCGGCACGGGTGACCAGCACGAATCCGCCAGGCACCGACACCGACGACGGCAGCGACTCGCGAGTGGACTGCTTGGTCATGGACTCACCACCTGATGCGATGGTGACCGACGCGCATTGCCCGGTGGCGGCCGCAGCGAATGTCGCCGGCTCCACATCGCCGGGCAACAACGTCACGCCGTACCGCGCACTGCCCGAGCCGGTCGCGCCTATCTCACTGCCGGCCGTCGTGGTCTGCTGCAGGATCGACTGCGCAGCCAGGTTGGGATCTTTGCATGCAGCCGGGGTGTAGGTCGCGGCGCGCACGCTCTCGAGGGCAGCGATCGCGGCCTGCTCTGCGCTCTGCGTCTGCACCGCCTGGAAGGTCAGGCCCGCGGGGAGTTCGGCGGCCGTCAGCGCCTTCGCGGCCGCTACGGGTGGCGCCACAGTCGTGGTAGCGGGGGACCCCGAACCCGACGAGCCCGAGCCACACGCGGACATGGCGGCGGCCGCCGCGAACCCGGCGAAGACGCCGATTGTCCGAGTTACGTTATTGTGGCGCAACGGTTTTCTCCTCAGTTCGGCCCTCGGCGATCGCTGTAGAGGATAGCGGACCCCCGTCCCGATCACCCGGCGCAGTGGGCCGGCTCACGGCGGCGCCCCCGGTCCGCGGGGACCGGGGGCGCCGTCGGTGCCTACCGCTAGTCGCGGACGGCCGCGAACTCCCGCGAGCCGCCACCGCTGAATCGGGTCAGGAACTCGAACTTGAACGCGTCGTAGGTGCCGTCGACGATCGACTGCCGGATACGCGCCAGCAGCGACACCAGGAAC
>CAJCHX010000701.1 GCA_903970215.1 Acidobacteriaceae bacterium | reverse complement strand
GCTCGGCGTCGGTCGGTTCGCGCTCGCGCGTACGTTGGTCGGTCGCGCACGCGCGGTTCTGGCCGCCTCGGTGCTAGACGGTGCAGTGCTAGACGGTGCGGCGCTCGACGGGCCGGTACTCGACGGTGCAGCGCTAGACGGTGCGGTGCTCGACGGGCCGGTACTCGACGGTGCGGTGCTCGACGGTGGATCCGCCCCGTGGTGGACCACGCCCCGCGCGACTCTGCGGTGCGCGTGGGTCGCCGCGGAGACCGCCGTCTACATGGGGGATGTCGACGGCGCGGCCACCGCTGCGGCGGAACTCGCGACGCTCGATCCGGGCGTGGGGCGACCCCGATACCACGCCAAGACCGCCCTGGTGCGTGCCTCGGCACTCGCCACGTGCGGTGCCGCGGACGCGGCCCGTCGCGAGGCGCGACGCGGGTACGCAGTCGCCGTGGAGGCCGGACTTCGTCCACTAGAGTGGGCCGGAGCCGGCCTCGTCGGCGCGCTGCTCGATGCCCCGGAGCGCTCTCGGTTCGAGAAGGAGGCGAACCGAATCGCCCGCCTGCTCGTCGCGGACGGGGCAGACTTCGGCTCTCCCGCTGGGGGAACTCGATAGAGCCTGCGCTGCCCAGGTGAGGCGCATCACGACACGATCGACGAATGTAACGGTGGGGTACACGCTGGCGATGAATCTGGCAGGTGAAGAGCTAGACCGGGCAGTCCACGCGGCGACGCGTGGCGCTCGGGACGCGCTTGCCGACGTTCTCGAGAGCATCCGGCCGCTGGTGGTGAAGTACTGCCGAGCCCGGGTGGGTATCGGGGAACGCCACATGCTGTCGGCTGACGACATCGCGCAGGAGGTGTGCATGGCTGTGATGACTGCACTACCTCGGTACGAGGATCAAGGCCGGCCGTTCATGGCGTTCGTGTACGGCATCGCTGCACACAAGGTCGCAGACGCGTTCCGCAACGCCGCACGTAACAAAGCCGACCCGGTATACGAGATTCCCGAGACGGTGTCGGACGAGGGCGGTCCGGAACTGATCGCGCTGGAATCCGAGTCCAGTCGGAGGATGGGGCGTCTGCTCCAGGTGCTTCCGGAGAAGCAGCGCGAGATCGTGATCCTGCGTGTGGTGCTGGGCATGTCGGCGGAGGAGACCGCGGACGCGGTCGGCAGCACCGCGGGTGCCGTCCGGGTGGCGCAGCACCGAGCGTTGAACAGGCTCAAGAGCGAGTTGGCGAGAGAAGGTGAGAACAGTGGCAGAGGGGCATGAGAGCGACGACCAGCGGGAACGGCGCTCCGGCGGCCAGCGCGGCGAGCCCGGCGGACAAGGTCCGTCGGGTCCGGTGCCGGGCGGTCGGCCCCATGTCGGCCCGCCGGCGGGAGGTGTCGAGCGCCCTGCCGTCCACCGTCTCGGACCGCCACTGCGACCGATGCTGCCCGATGGTCGCACCGAGAGCTTTCGAACTGCCGACACGGGTTTCGTCGACCGTGTCCGCGGGGACAGGCCCGTCGACATGATCGCGGTGCGCCGTGACGACGAATTGTTGGACGCCGTTGCGAGCGGCGGCACCGTTGCGACCGAGACTCAAGCGGAGTACGAGATCGCGTCGTTGCTGGCCGATTGGCGCGACGAGATCGTCACCATGCCGGTCCCGCAGCATCCGACGCTCGAGCAGGTGCTCGCGACGGCCCAGCGACGGCCGCCGGTACGGCGGTTCCAGGTGATCGCGGGTGCCGCTGCGGCATTCGTCGCGGTGGTCGTGGGTGGCACCGTGTTCGTCCAGCGCTCCAGCCCCGGCGATCCGTTGTGGAGCGTCAAGGAGGTCATGTTCGCGCAGCAGGCCAGTCAGACGCTCGTCACATCCGAGGCGAAGGTCCAGCTGGGCCAGGCCTCCGCGGCGCTGGATTCGGGGAACCAGGCCGGCGTGGCGACCGCTCTGGCGAAGGTGCGCGCCAAAGTGGACACCGTCCGCGATCCGAAGGTGAAGGCCGATCTCGAGCAGCAGGTGCGCAAGCTCGCTGCGGCGGCGGGCCTACCGACGGACACCTCGCAGTTCCCCACGTTGACCTCGACCCCGCGGCCGCGTCCGCTTCCGGACGTCTCGGAGGAGAATCCGCGCCCCGAGTTGCGGAGCGGGCGCGAGTCCGGTGAGCGTCGTCCATCCCGCGAGCACACCACCTCGCCGGTGGTCACGGGCTCCGAGACAGCACCGTCGACCGAGCCGTCTCAGACGCGCGAACCGGACACCCGGCCGATGCTGCCCTCGGTGTCGACGCCGATCGTCACGACTCCGCCGGACACCTCGGTCCGTACCGGTCCGAGCGCGGCCGAGTCGTCCTCGGCGCCCGCGCCGACGGCGCCGCCCATCGTTCTGCCGGCACCGACCGGCGCGACCTCGCCGGTGCGTACCGTGTCTCCTGATCTCGGCCAGCGGCACCCGCCGGAGCCGGTCATCCCGACCACCGTGCCGGTCGTGCCCAGCCTGCCGTTGATCCCGCGCTCCGATCACACCAACTGATCGCGGCAGCCCCGCCCTACACGGGGCGGCTTACGGGCGATCCATCGCGCGCAGGGATCTATCGAGCGGGCGCGCTCAGCCCTCTTCGTCGGCGATGTTCATCGCGGCGTCGGCGTAGCCGCGGCAGTAGTCCCACGTCACGTAGGCGTCCGGGCTGGGATCGTAGGCCGGCTCGTGCGGCCGGACGGTGCCGTCGACCAGAAGCTGCAGCAGGTTCGCGCGCAGCATGTCCCAGTCGTGGTAGTGGTCCTCTTGACAGTCGTCACAACAGATCACCAGGCCGCGGATCCCGCGATGGCCCAGCAGCGCCTCGTAGACGGATAGGTCCGCCAGGTCCTCCTCGACCGCTGCACGCTCGGCAGGATCGAGCGGCTGGCCCGGGTCCATCGAGTCGAGGGCTGCGGTCGGATCGCTCGGATCGTCGGCGAACGGATCCGGTGGCAGCCCGGGAGGAAGGTTGTTGCGCACGCCCTTACGGTACGCAGGACCGGGCCTTCCTCGCCACTTCCACGCGCCGGATACCATGGATACATGACGCTGCCCGGCCCCTCCCAACCAGTTCGCACCGGCCCCGTCCGCATCGGGGGAGACGACCCGAACAAGGTCGCGATGCTGGGCTTGACGTTCGACGATGTGCTTCTGATCCCCGCGGCGTCCGACGTGGTGCCGTCCCAGGTCGACACTTCGACGCGCCTGACGCGTGACATCACACTTCGGGTGCCCCTCATCAGTTCGGCGATGGACACCGTCACCGAGGCGCGGATGGCGATCGCGATGGCCCGCAACGGGGGCATGGGCGTCCTGCACCGCAACCTCGAGGTCGAGGAGCAGGCGCAACAGGTCGAGACCGTCAAGCGGTCCGAGGCCGGGATGGTCACCAACCCCGTCACCTGCACACCACAGCACACGCTCCGCGAGGTCGACGCGATGTGCGCGCGGTACCGGATCTCGGGCCTGCCGGTCACGGATGCCGCAGGGCGCCTGGTCGGGATCATCACCAATCGGGACATGCGGTTCGAGGTCAATATGGACCGGCCGGTCGCCGAGGTGATGACCAAGTCACCGCTGATCACCGCGCAGGAGGGCGTCACCGCCGAGGCCGCGCTGGGCCTGTTGCGCCGGCACAAGATCGAGAAACTGCCGATCGTCGACGGTCACGGCCGGCTCACCGGCCTGATCACCGTCAAGGACTTCGTCAAGACCGAGCAACACCCCGATGCCACCAAGGACTCGGACGGGCGGCTGCTGGTGGGCGCTGCAGTGGGTGTCGGCAACGATTCGTGGAACCGTGCGATGGCTCTCACCGACGCCGGTGTAGACGTCCTGGTCGTCGACAGCGCGCACGGTCACTCCAGCGGCGTGTTGGAGATGATCTCCAAGCTCAAGGCCGAAGTGGGAGACCGCGTTCAGATCGTCGGCGGGAACGTCGCCACGCGCGGCGGGGCGTTGGCGCTCATCGAGGCGGGCGTGGACGCCGTGAAGGTCGGTGTCGGCCCCGGGTCCATCTGCACCACCCGCGTTGTGGCGGGCGTCGGAGCCCCGCAGATCACCGCGATCCTGGAGGCGACCGCGGCGGCCAAGCCGGCCGGCATTCCGGTGATCGCCGACGGCGGCCTGCAGTTCTCCGGTGACGTGGCCAAGGCGCTCGCGGCCGGCGCTTCGGCGGCGATGCTCGGCTCCCTGCTGGCGGGTACGGCGGAAGCTCCCGGTGAGATGGTGTTGGTGGGCGGGAAGCAGTTCAAGAGCTACCGGGGCATGGGCAGCCTGGGGGCGATGCAGAGCCGTGGCCAGGCCAAGTCGTACTCGAAGGACCGGTACTTCCAGGACGACGTGCTGTCCGAGGACAAGTTGGTGCCGGAGGGGATCGAGGGTCGGGTGCCGTTCCGCGGTCCGCTCGCACAGGTGATCCACCAGCTCCAGGGCGGGCTGCGGGCAGCTATGGGCTACACGGGTGCCCAGACCATCGCCGAGCTGCAGGAGGCGCAATTCGTGCAGATCACGGCGGCGGGTCTGAAAGAATCCCACCCGCACGACATCACGATGACGGTGGAGGCACCCAACTACTCGGCCCGTTAGCGGCCTGGGCACCCCACCAACCTGCGCGGGCGCATATGGAGCTCGCGCCATGAACGGCGCGTCCACGGTGTACGCGCCCACGAAAGGATCCCGCGTTGCGTGACCTGGTTGAGATCGGCATGGGCCGGACGGCCCGACGGACCTACGAGCTGGGGGACGTCAACATCGTGCCGTCGAGGCGCACCCGCTCGTCGAAGGATGTGTCCACCTCCTGGCAGATCGACGCGTACCGGTTCGATGCCCCGATCCTGGCGCACCCGACCGATGCGGTGGGTTCCCCGGAATTCGCGATAGAACTGGGCAGGCAGGGCGGTCTGGGTGTGCTCAACGCCGAGGGACTGTGGAGCCGCCACCGCGATCCGCAAGCGCGGATCGACGAGGTCCTGGCGCTCGCCGAGAAGGACTTCACCGGTGTCGCCGCGATCCGTCGACTGCAAGAGCTGCACAGTGTGCCGATCGACACGGAGCTGCTCGGTGCGGCCGTCAAGCAGATCCGCGACGCCGGCGTGACCACCGCCGTCCGGGTCTCCCCGCAGCGGGCGCGGGAACTCACTCCGACGCTGGTCGCCGCGGGCATCGATCTGTTGATCGTGCACGGCACGATCATCTCGGCAGAGCACGTCGGGGGCGAGGTCGGTGGTCCACTGGGGGTGAGCGGGCCGCTCAACCTCAAGACGTTCATCGGTGAGGTGGACGTGCCCGTGGTCGCCGGCGGGGTCAGCGATCACCTCACCGCGCTGCACCTGATGCGGACCGGCGCGGCCGGCGTCATCGTCGGCTACGGGTCGGTCGAAGGGGCCACCACCACGCGCGACGTGCTCGGCATCGGCGTGCCGATGGCCACCGCGATCGCCGATGCGGCGGCGGCGCGGCGCGACTATCTGGACGAGACCGGCGGCCGGTACGTCCACGTGATCGCCGATGGGGACATCCACACGTCGGGCGATATCGCGCGGGCCATCGCCTGCGGCGCCGACGCCGTGGTTCTGGGTGCACCGCTGGCCGCGGCTGCGGAGGCGCCGGGTAGGGGCTGGTTCTGGCCATCCGCGGCCGCACATCCGTCGCTGCCCCGCGGCTCGGTCGCTCCGTCGCAGCTGGGCGCACTCGGCGACGACTCCGCCGCCGGCGGTCCGTCACTCGCCACCGTCCTGCACGGGCCGACGTTCGAGGCGCGGGGCCAGCTCAACCTGGTCGGCGGGCTGCGGCGCTCGATGGCCAAGGCCGGCTACAGCGATCTCAAGGAGTTCCAGAAGGTGGGCCTCGGAGTCGGCGGCTACTGACAGCCGCATCAGCACACTCTTATTGAGGGGTGTTCAACGCCGCTCCTATTGAGTGGTGTTTAGTAGTACCCTGGCCGACGATTGGTTAGACGGCTCACATCGTTTCAGGCAGGGGTTCTTGTGATGGCGCAGACGGCGGGCGACCACTTCGACGTGATCGTGATCGGATCGGGGTTCGGCGGCAGCGTGACAGCGCTGCGGCTCACGGAGAAGGGCTACCGCGTCGGTGTGCTCGAGGCCGGCCGGAGGTTCGAGGACTCCGACTTCGCCGAGAACACCTGGGACCTCAAGAAGTTCCTCTGGGCACCCAAGCTCGGTTGCTTCGGCATCCAGCGGATCCACGTGCTCAACGACGCCGTCGTCATGGCCGGTGCCGGTGTGGGCGGCGGGTCTCTGAACTACGCCAATACGTTGTACAAGCCCCCGGCCCCGTTCTTCGACGACCCGCAGTGGAAGCACATCACCGACTGGGACGACGAGCTGACGCCGTTCTACGACCAGGCCCGCCGGATGCTCGGCGTCGTGCAGAATCCGCACGTGACCCCGTCGGATCGCGTGATCAAGGCGATCGCCGAGGACATGGGCGTCGGCGACACGTACGTCGCCACCCCCGTCGGCGTGTACTTCAACGAGCCCGGCCGGACCGACGACGATCCGTACTTCGGCGGCGTCGGCCCCCGGCGCACCGGATGTACCGAATGTGGCGCTTGCATGTCCGGGTGCCGGGTGGGTGCCAAGAACACCCTGATGAAGAACTACATCCACCTCGCCGAGCGGGGCGGGGCCCGGTTCATCCCGATGACGACGGTGACCGGCCTGCGCGAAGGCCGCAAGGGCGCGTGGGAGGTCTACACCGAGAAGACCGGCGCGTTCGGGAGGAAGAAACAGCGCACTGTTTACACCGCCGACAACGTGGTCTTCGCGGCGGGTACCTGGGGTACCCAGACCCTGCTGCACCACCTCAAGGACACCGGCGCCCTGCCCCGGCTGTCCGACCAGCTCGGCGTCCTCACGCGAACCAACTCCGAGTCGATCCTCGGTGCAGGCAAGCTCGATGTCGACCCCGACCAGGACCTGTCGGTCGGCGTGGCCATCACGAGCTCGTTCTACCCGACCCCGGATACCCACGTCGAGCCCGTCCGATACGGCCCCGGCTCCAATCCGATGGGGCTGCTCCAGACCCTGCTGGTGGACGGTGGCCCGAGTCGGACCCGCATCCGCGGCTGGATCAGAGGGATCATGGAGCGGCCGCGCGATCTCAAACTGCTGATCAAGCAGAAGAACTGGGGTGAGCGCGTGCTGATCATGCTGGTGATGCAGTCACTGGACAACTCGATCACCACGTACACCAAGAAGATCCCGGGCACGAAGAAGCGCCGCATGGTGTCCAAGCAGGGCCACGGCGCGCCCAACCCGACATGGATTCCGGCAGGCAACGAAGCCACTCGACGCGCCGCGGAGAAGATCGGCGGGGTCGCCGGCGGCACGTGGGGCGATGTCTTCAACGTGCCGATGACGGCGCACTTCCTCGGCGGCGCAGCCATCTCCGAGAGCCTGGCCGACGGTGTGATCGACCCGTACCACCGCGTGCACAACTACCCGAGCCTGTTCGTGGTCGACGGTGCCGCGATCTCAGCGAATCTGGGCGTCAATCCGTCGCTGTCCATCGCTGCGCAGGCCGAGCGCGCCGCGTCGTTGTGGCCCAACAAGGGGGAGCAGGATCAGCGCCCGGCGCAGGGTGCGGGATACACCCGGATCGTGCCGACGGCGCCGCACCACCCGATCGTGCCCAACGGGGCTCCGGGCGCGCTCATCCTGCCGTTGTCCAAGGAATTCGGCTGGGACACCGCGCA
>CAJCHX010000700.1 GCA_903970215.1 Acidobacteriaceae bacterium | reverse complement strand
TTGCCAACACGCCACTCACTGACACCACTGCGATCGTGTTCCTCTCCGGCCCGTATGCGACCGATGACGAAGCGACGCAGTACGCCAACTCACTTCTAAACATCCCAGAGCTCGCCGCGCCAGGGGATCGCTGGGTAGCGTCTGCGGCAGTCACCAGCCACCTGGACTCGCAGGTCAAGGCCGCGGCCGCCTGCATGGCCACGCCGGCGTGAGTCACGGATCCACCACGTGAAGGCGCTCATCTCGAGAAACCGCATCGGGCAGCTGCTCGGTGCGTTGCTGCTCCTCGCCTGCTTAACCTATCCCTCGGCCGCGTGGGCGCCGACCTCCATTCCCGTTGGGCTGAGCGGGCCGACGCTGCCGTTACAGGGCCAGGCCACGTACACGGTGGCCGTGGCCCCGCCCGCAGGCTCGATGGTCACGGTCAAGCTTCAAGACTCACCGGCGGGCGCAGACCAGTGGAGTGCCCCATTCGACACCTACACCGTCGACACCAACGATCCAGCTTCCACCTCGGCTGCGTGCACGGAGTCCGGGACGTCCGGAGATTATGTGTGCTCTGGGCCTGCGCTAGACACGACCGCCCTGGGCGGCGACGGGAACTATGACATCAGGGCCGTCGCGACCGACAGTGCCGACAATCTGACCGGTAGCTCGATCCTCACCGACCAGACCGTCGCCAACAACAGCGCCTACATCGCGATGCTCAACCCCGGCTCGCCGCTGAGCGGCACCGCCTCACTGGTCGCCGACGTGCAGGGCGGAGGTGACACGCCGGACACGGTCACGTTTGAGATCTGCCCGATGTCCGACGACTGCGAGAACAACCCGGCCAAGAAATGGACAGAGCTCGCCCCGACGGGACCGGACGCCGCCAACGACGGGAAATACACCGCGGCGCTGGACACCACGAAGTTTGCGGACGGCTCTTACGAAGTGTCTGTGACCGGTGAGGATTCGGCGAACGACGCGTTCCAGGGTGGGCTGGTCAGTGACGTAGAGATCGACAACACGGCGCCAACAGTGTCCCTTGAGAATCCAGGCGGCGCGGTGAGCGGAATCACCACCCTCACCGCGGATGCCGGTGACAGCGGCTCGGGCATCTCTTCGGTGCAGTTTCAGGTCACGCCGTCAGGAACTGGACAATGGGAGACGGTCGGCGCCGCGACCGCATCCCCATACGAGTTTCGTCTCGATACGCGCCAGTTCAGCGACGGCAGCTATGACCTTCGCGCTATCGCGACCGACGTGGCAGGGAACCAGACCACCTCGGCTGTCGTGCCGGGTGTCTCGATCTCAAACCCCGCGGGATCTTCCTTCGGTGGGCTCACCGTCACCGATGTGGATGTACCCGCTACGAACGTGACGCTGCTCGGCGAACTCCCGGGCGCCGAGCACGAGACCTGGGCGATAGGCGAAACGAATGCGCCGCCCCCGATCGTCAACGGCACCACGCTTCCTTACACCGCCGAGGGAAATGGTCAGGTAGTGGTCCTCGAGTACACCCAGGACACCGGGTGGCAGATAGTCGACGTGCTTCGCAACCCCGATGGGAGCGCCTACCAGCTGCACCCGGGGGCACAGACCACCGTGACCGGAGCGATGGCGTCGAACGGCGAGGCATGGGTCGTGGTCAGACAGGGCCCCTCCGGCGGCACTCCATATTGGACGGAGCTCTTCCACCGGCAGGCAAGCGGCGGCTCGTTCCAAGCCGACGATGGGGACACGTGCACCTTGACCGGCGGGTCGTGGAGCGGGAGCACCTGCACCGCGGGCGGACCGGGCGTCCTTACCGGCAGTTTCTCGCTACGTCTCGGCTACGACCAGGGGAGCGGTCAGGTCTACGGCGCCGTGTTCCCAGCCTCAAACAGCACGGGTGCGCAGAACCAGACGGTATTCACGCCGCAGGGAGTCGCCAACGTCCCGGTGCAACTCCAGTACGGCCAGCTCGTCAACAACAACTGGACTCTGCCGCAAGCCACACTGCCCACGACAATTCCGTCGGGCGTGACCAAGATCGCGCTCGATGGCGGGGCCGTCACCGGGCCCGGAGCCGGTTGGGGGACGATTGAGATCGACACAAACGGGCTCGGCGGCGTCGAGAGCAACATGGTGCTCGGCCAGTTCAGCGGCAGCGGATGGAGTTTCCCGACGACGGGGCTCGACGCGCTTGATTCGACCGGCCCGTTCTCCGACGGATCACAGCAGTCCGCTGCGGCCGGGAGCGGCGTCTCGGTGAAGCCGACAGGGATAGCGGCGAATGCCACCGGCGGGTTTGTGAGCGCGACCGTGGCGGCCAACGGCGTGACGGGAACGGTGGTGGCGCAGTTCAATCCGAGCGGTACCGTGATCAACTCCTGGTGCAGCTCCCTGCCGGTGTCGAGCAACGGCTGCGCGCAGCCGCTTGATGTGGACCACCCGGCGGTCGCTCCCGACGGGCTTTTCAGCGATATCTCAGACGACGAGCAGGACGGTGTCGCGCTCGCCGGCACGTCTGGTTCGCTCAGCGTTTTCACCGATGGAACGTGGCAGACGGTGGCGGCCCCAGGCTTCGCGCACGGCGCTTCCGAGGTCTTTGCCGATCCCACGGACGGATGGATCGCCGGTGCCAACACGATGGGGCTGATCTCGGCGACCCCGCCACCCTCGCAGCTCGCCTCTTGGCCCGTGCCGAGCCGTGACCCGCTGCTGAGCGTCGCGCTACCCCCGGGAGCCACGACCGGCAGCTCCGGCGCGCTGGCCGTCGGTGTCGACGGCACAGCCTTGGAGTACAGCTCTGGCACCGGCTGGCAGGTCGCCGCGACGCCGGTCCGGACGCACAAACTGAGTCTGAACGGGGTTGCGTTCGTGAGCGCTTCGCACGCCGTCGCGGTCGGACAGGCCGGGACGATCCTGGACTGGAACGGCAGCCGCTGGAGCGCTGACCCGGAGTCAACGAAACTGACCATCGCCACGTTGAACGCGGTCGCCTTCAGCTCAGACGGTCAGGGTTGGGCGGTCGGGAGCGACGGTACGATCCTCCACTACGACGGCACCGCGTGGTCCAGCGAAACGATCGATCCCGCCGACGCCGGAACCTCCGTGACGTCTGTCGCCGTCGCCGGGGCGGACGTGTTCGCAATCGCCAACGGGCATCTGATCGAGCGTGCCGCCGACGGCATCTGGGCGCAGGTGAAGGCCTCACTGCTGCCCTCGCCAGCGCCTGCGGTCGGGAGCCTTGAGCTGGTGTCGGGTCTTCCAGACGGAGGCCTGGTCATCGCCGGAAAGTCGCTGCTGATGACCAGAAACTCAGCGACCTCAAACTTCGAGTACGCGCCTGAGACCTTCAACGGAATTCCCGTCGCGCTGGCGGCGTTCCGTGATTCGTCGGGCGCCGTTCGAGCGTATGTTTCGGTGGCGGCTCCGGTTGAGGGCGGATCCGGCGTGAGCGACGCGACCGGCGGCGTTCCCGCGGGTGACGGCGATCTGCTGGTGCAGACCGACAGCGGCTGGAACGACCTCAGCGATGACACGCCCGCCGCGACCGTCTCATCTCCCCCCTTCCCTGATGGGACTGTTCATCCCGACCCCGTCCTTGCTGTGGCGGCGTCAAGCGACGGCGCTCATGCCTGGGCGGTCGGTGGCTATTCGGGCACCGTCTCGGCGGACGGCGTCGGGACCAACGAGCCGCTTTCGGCACGCCCGTCGGGATGGCTCACCTCGTCCATCTGGCGTTACGACGCGGGCGGAAGTGTTAGCTCGTCGTCAAGCTCGAGCGCCACCGCCGCGCTCCCCGCCACTGCCGGCACCGTGAGCTTCGCCTATCTCTCAAGCGCGCTCTGCGCATCCGTATGCTCGGAGGTCCAGGATCCGCAACCTTTCGTCAACCTCGAGGACGCGGCAACGGAGATCGCCGGCTACGCGCAACAGCCCGGCGGTCCGGCGTTCACGATGATCGGCGGAAATGCCGTCGGATCGATGGCGGCGAGCGGCACGAGTGCTGCTGACATCGCTCGCCTCCCCTCGCTGCTAGCTCCGCTGAGTGGCGTCCCCACCTACGCTGCCTATGGTCCGCTTGACAGCGTGGCGGGGCTCCCCGATCCGACTGAGCCCTGGTCACAGGTCTTTGCTGACGCGCCGGCGCCGTTCGGATCAGGCCCGCTGCCGTCGGGTATCACGCCGGCCGGCGCTGGCGACCCCAGTGGCTCCGTACACAAGTACTACGCCTTGGATGTGTCCCAGAACGGCGGTTCCGTGATGGCGATAGTCCTGGACAACTCCAAGGGGTCGCTGGAGGCCAGCGCACCCGGCCAGACGGCGTGGCTCTCAAATGAGCTCGCGCAGGCGCAGGCGGCAAACCTACCGGTGGTGGTATTCGCCGCCGAGCCGCTCAACAGCCTCGATTTCGGCGCCGCGAGCGACGCTGACGCGGTGGCGGCGCAACTCGCCGCAGCCGGCGTGCTGGCTGTCTTCACCACCGCCGGCGGCACCTCGGCCGATGGCACCAACAGCAGCCAGCAGGATCAGGTAGCCCAGATTCCGGCGGATGCGCCGGACGGAGCTCCCCAGATCCCGGAGTATGAGGGCGCGACGATGACCTACCAGCAGACCAACAACAACGGCGTGCTCTGGTACGACGCTTCGGTTGACACGCAGACCGACGTGCTCACCGTCAACGCGGTGCCGGTAGTTGGATCGCTCGCGCTCGAGCCCGTGGACGGTCTCACCGCCGAGCGCAGCGGGACCCTCCAGTTCGACGCGATCGGCCGCCGGTCGCCGTCGACGCTGGCGACCACCCCCGGCGATCCCACCTTCCCTGGGTTCTCGCAGTACGTCGGCATCCCGGCGTCCTGCAGCAGCTCGGCGCTATCGACCGGTGCAACGTGCGTGACACCGAGCTACACGTTCACCAGCTCAGATCCCACCGTCGGCACCTTCGTGGCGCCCAGCGGCGCGGGCTCGTCCTATCCGAAGCTGACTGCCGACGGGAAGGTCACACCGTCCAAGACCTCAGGGCTGTTCTGTGCCTTCAACGCAGGCACCACGACGGTGACCGTAACCGTCGGCCTGATGAGTTCATCGCTGCCGGTGACGGTCCAAGGCGGTGAGTTCGGTCCTCCGTGCGGAACGGTCGCTGGGGGCCAGGACAGCAACGTGATCCGGATCCAGGGCGCGACCGAGTATCAGACCGGCTCGAGCCCCAACGGCACGGCGCCTATCCAGCCGGGACAGGTCACGCCAACCCATTCTGCTCCCTTGCCCAAGCTCGCCGTACCCCAACCCCCGGTGAAGCCGGTTCCAGCGAAGCATCATGCCCCAGCGCCGAAGCCAGGAGCGCCTCCCGCTCAGCCGCAGCCATTCCTCACCCCGGTGACCCCGTTCAACGCGGTCGGCGTGGCGGTCGTCACACCGGTGCCTCCGCCGGTGACGCCCGTCCCGCCGGGCGGCGCGACCGCCCAGGCGCAGGCGCAGGCCAAGCGCGAGGAGAAGGCGAGGAAAGAGGCGAGCCAATCGGCATACGTCGTCCGGCCCGCGGGCGAGTCCGCGTCCGACTGGTTCTATCCGGCCGCAGGTGGACTCACGCTCGTTTCACTGCTGTTGATCGCGGGCGGCGTGAGGCCGGGGCCCAAGCGGGCGCCCGCATACGCGAGGGTAAGAGAAGCAACCGTACGGAGGAGACCCCATGATTGAACGCCAGGTAGATCCGCGCCGTCGCTCGCTGGCGCGCGTCTTGGTGTTGCTTACGGCCTGCTGTCTGACTCTGGGCGTGGCGGCGTCGATCACCAGTGCGGCAGTCCACAAGAAGGCACGGCCGAAGAGCATCGCCTCCAAGGTCGTGATGCGCTGCCTGCGCAAGGCCCATCTTCGCGACGTCACCGCTAACGGAGACATCATGTGGCTTGGATATGACCTGAAGGTCGGCGGCTTTGTCTACGTGCAGCGCTACCCCACCCTCAAGTCGGCGCGCACCGAGGCGAAGTTCCTGTCCGACGAGGAGTCCGGGCTCGCGAGCACCTTGGTGATCAGCCAGCACATAGCTCCGTATACGGGGTCGCCGGTTCCGAAGATCACCAAGTGTCTTGGCGGGAAGATGGTCAGCAAGCCGCCCAAGAAGCAGACCGGCACCTACGGCTTCTGAGCCGTGTGATCCTCGCGGACCAGCGCGCGGACCAGCTGGGCGGCGCGCTCAAGGTCGTGTCCGGAACGGACGGTGTAGCACCGTACCTGCGTGAGTAGCTCGGCGATCGCAGCCAGGTGCGCCCGGGTCGACTCGGCTTGCGTCAGCAGGACGTCGGGGACGAGCCGTAGCAGCGCCTCGCCGCGTTCGATCGGCGCTACCTCTGAAGGGAGATCGGGCGCCACCTCGGGGAACACAATCACGCGCGGGGTGCAGCCGAGCACGGACGGCCGTCCGAACAGCTCCTCGCAGCGATGCAGGCGCTTCGGGAACCCAGGCGCCGGCGGGGCGGCTGCCATCGACGCAAGCTCCGCGAAGCGGCTCGCGGCGAAGCTTCCGAGTCCGATCGCGTCGGCAAAGCCCAGCACCCGAAGTGGTCCTGGGCCTTCAGCCGCGGGCTTCAGGAAGACCACGTCGTCCCCAAGGAACCACAGGCCGGCCCGGGCTAGCGCGAGCGTCAACGTCGACTTGCCGGCGCCGCTCGGTCCGGCCAGCAGCACTCCGCTCCCGTCGGCTTCCGCCAGGCATCCGGCATGGAGGCTGAAGCGACCGCACCGCTCCATCAGCTCCATCAGCGCGACGGTCGCCACCGGATGGGTCGCGAAGTAGAGCGCCTTTCCCTGAAAGGCGGGGGCGGCGATCACGGTACGGCCATGGCCTGGCTGACAGTGCAGCGCCACGCCGCCCAGATCACCGCTGAGGAGGTCATCGTCGGTGAAGTAGTCGAGCGTGCCGTGCGGCGTCTCATAGACCGGTCTGCCGGCTCCCCGTGGCGGTGGCGACGGTGGCGTGGAGACGAACTCAAACCTCAATGAGGGATCGGCCGGGTTTACGGCGCCGGTGAAGCCACGCAGCCGCACATCCATCGCCTGCATCACCTCGGGCTCGTCAGCAAGCACCTCGACCGTGACGCCGTGCATTGAGTATGAACGGCAAAGCGTCTTGGTCAGCGCGCTCATGCGGACGCGAGCAGAGGCAATCGGTAGAGCTCGGTGAACCGCTGCGGGTCATTCGCTTCGAGGTACGGTTCGCCGTCGAGCGTCAGCCAGCAGTGTCCGTCGGCAGGAACTCCGGCGCTCGGGTCCAATCCGAACCGCAGCTCTACCTCGACCCCGGCGCGCCGCAGGAACCAGAAGAGCGTGAGCCCTCTGGTCAGACAGCCACCCCTGACCAGCGGCCGGCAGATCCGTGGAGCCAGGCTCGTCACTCTTTCGAGCCGCTCTATCTCGACCGGTCGCGGCGCGCGCGGCCGGGGCGCGCGCGTGAGCAGCCTCGCAAGTCTTGGGAGCGGAAGCCGGACCACCAGCGGCACCGCTGTTGCGAACAGGCTGACCTGGGCCAACTTCAGCCAATCTCGCGGGCCGCGGAGCAGCGTGAGCGCGTAGGCCCGGTCACGCACTGCCGTCGACCAGCAGGCGCTCGCGTCGAAGGTCCTGGACGAACTCCAGAACGTCGGCTCGAATCGTCGCCTCCGGCGCATCGAACTCGGCGGACAGCTGGACGATGATCTCGCCGACCGGACGCTCGCCATCGCAGAGCTCCCAGATCGCTGCGCCCACATCGTCGATGGCGTAGTAGCCGCCATCGTCAACGCGCAGGAGAATCGTCTGTCCTTCGACTTCCTGAGCGATGACGGCAGTCTGGTGCCGTAGCCGTTCCCCAAGTATTGAATCTGTGCTGCTCGTCACGGGTGCTCCCTCAGCGCCGCTATCTGACCGTTCAACCTACGGTCCTGCATGTATGCCCACGGGCGTCGCACCGCCGAACCTGCCTCCGGTACGTGCGCCTTGGCGCGACGCATGTAGGCACGTGCAAGTGAGAGCGTTGCGTTCGGGTCGGCATTCCAGCCCCGCCGAAGAGCCTCCCGGCTCGGCGCGAACATCCAGCGCATGGAGCGGACCGGAAGGTGGTCACCGGCCCGCAGCACCCGCAGGGCCACGAGCCGGCGCCCCAGCTCCGGGTTGAAGCCGTGCGGTTGGATCGGAGTTATGGCTTCGCGCGGAACCGGCACGCCGAGTTCCCGCGCCGCGAAGAGGCCTAGGAACACACGTGTGCCCAGACCGAACTCGCGAGCCGTCTGCGCCAGGAGGTCCCAGTCGATCGTCTCTGTAGCCACCAGCTGGCGCATGTCGAGGATCTGGGCGAGCCCGCCCCCGGTGTTGCGGCGGTGCGCGCTGCCACCCAGCCGGTTTCGGGTGAAGTGGAAGCAGACATGGATCAGCAGATCCTCGGGCGACGGCACCACGTGGCCGCTGCTCGGAACGCTCCTCGCGCGGTCCCAGAAGCCGGCAAGATTGAAGCCGTTGCCCTCACCGCTGATCGCGATGTGGCGATGGAGCTCGACGGCCACCAGCTTCTGAGTGCCGACCAAGGCGGCCCCGTGGTGGGCGGCCGCGTCGACAGTCGCCAGCGAGGGCTCTTCGCCGGAGGCTTCCGCACCTCCATCTCCCGGCGCATAACCGAGCATCGCCAAAACCGCGCTTGCGCGGTCCATCTGGACCTCCGGCACCAGCACGTCGATGTCAAGCATCTCCCGCTCGGCAGGATCGGCGTACACGGTTTCAACGAGCGCAGCCCCCTTCAGCAGGAGCGATCGCAGGCCGGCACCGTCGAGCGCGGAAATGACCTGGCCGGTGGCGTCGCGGATGAAAGCACTGCGTGCGGCGTTGGCGAGATAGGCCCGCTCCAACGCGCTCAGCACCGGCGCCGGCGCTCCTTCCAGGGTCCTGAGATGGGCGAAGAGAGCAGGCGAAAGTCGATGCCAGTCGGCGACGTTGAGCAGCTTGCCCCAGCGCCCTGACTCCCATGAGCCGTGGTCGGTTCGCGGCGAACCCAGGGGTGCGACCACGTCCAGCAGTAGGGCGTATTCCGGCTCGAGTGGGAGGTCTGTTGGTGCCACGGCGTCAGATGCAGACCGAGCACGGTCTGTAGCGCCGAGCGTGACGTGTGGGGGGATCGACGACGTGGCCGAACCGTGAACGCCGTGTGGACAGTTCGTGAACATGGCCGCGGCTCAACACGCAGCGTCATTTGAGCCTATATACCGTCCTCTCGTGAGCCCCGCTTCCGCGACCCTCAAGTTCGTCCGTTCCTTATCCGCCACGGCCGTCGCCCGCGGCGGCCTGGGCATACTGACAGTCGCTGTATTGACGCTGACGCCGCTCGCCTCCGCGCCCGGCGAGGCCGCCGCGACTCCGCTTCCGCCCCAGATCCATACCGTCGCAGGCAACGGCACCTGCTCCGGGGCCGTGACCGCGCTTGGACCGTGTGATGGGGTCGCCGCGACCTCAGTACCGATCGCCGGCGCGCGGTCGGTCTCGGCCCTGCCGGGCGGTGGCTTCCTTTACATCGACTACGACAACGACCTGGTCCGCGAAGTCTCGCCCACCGGCGTCGTTACGACCGTTGCCGGCATGAGTACCGAGAACGACTTTGATCAGCTGCTGCCCAGCACGACCGATGTCGATTGCGTGCCGGCCACCGACTCCGGCCTCGATGATCCGGTTGCGGTCGCCGCGTTGCCGGGAGGTGGGTTCCTGGTCACAGAGGACGGCACCGGCACCACGATCACAGAGCCCGGCGGGGCCACGGTCCCAGAGCCGGGCGGCGACCGAGTACGCATGGTCGCGCCCGACGGAGTCATCACGACAATCGCCGGCCTTGCCCCCAGTGGAAGTGGCGGGTGTCCCGAAGATGGAACCCCCGGGACCCCACTAGACGATCCCACCGACGCGGTACCGACCGCGAACGGCGGTGTGCTGATCGCCGATACCTATGGAGATGTGAATGCCGACGGCAGCGCCGGCGCCATCCTGCTGCTTTCCTCCTTGAGTCCCGGTACGCCGCTCCAGCTGATCGCAGGCGGGGGAGGGGCTGGCAGCTGCAACGACGCCATCAGCTCGTGCCAGGGCGTGCCGGCGCTGGACGTGCAGCTCGATCTCCCAGACTCCGTCTCTGAGATCCCCGGGGGCGGAGGCAGCTACCTGCTATCGGAGTACGGGGGCGACGCGGTACGCGAGATCTCAGCGGAATCAGGGAGCGGCAGCTTCACCACGGTCGCTGGCCAACCCAGCTCCCAGGGCTACTCCGGAGACGGCGGCCGCGCGACCTCTGCCCAGCTGAATCAGCCCGAGCAGGTGCTT
>CAJCHX010000699.1 GCA_903970215.1 Acidobacteriaceae bacterium | reverse complement strand
CTCGCGCGGCTCGGGCCGGTTGCGGGCGAACCCGCCGCGGTCCATCTTCCCGGGCTTGGGCCACGAGCCGGTGTCCGTCATAGCGCCTTACGCTACG
This sequence comes from Acidobacteriaceae bacterium, assembly GCA_903970215.1. GTDB lineage: Bacteria > Actinomycetota > Actinomycetes > Mycobacteriales > Mycobacteriaceae > Tsukamurella. Next base: position 10,748 of record CAJCHX010000699.1, on the reverse strand, counting down.
CCGGGGTCAGAGGTCTGCTCCGGAGCGGCGAGCACGTCGTCGATCTGGTACTGGGCAGCAGCCTTCGCCGCGACCGAGAAATCCAGTTCGCCGTCGCGGGCCAGCCCCAACAGAACCCCGACCACGATCGACTCGGCGTCCACGTTGAAGAACCGGCGCGCCGCCGGACGGGTGTCGGAGAAGCCGAACCCGTCGGTGCCGAGCGTGACATATGTACCGGGCACCCACGCCCGGATCAGGTCCTGCGCTCCACGCATGTAGTCGGACACCGCCACCGTCGGGCCCTGCGCGTCGGCCAGCATCTTCGTCACGTGCGGCGTGCGCATCGGCGTATCCGGGTGACGCAGCGCCTCCCGTTCGGCCGCGATGCCGTCGCGCTGCAGCTCCACCCAGCTGGTCGCCGAGTAGACGCGCGCCGACACGCCCCACTCGTCCGCAAGCATCTGCTGTGCTCGCAGCGCGTCGGGCATCGTGATGCCGGAGACCAGGATGTTGGCCTTCTTGTCGTGGCCGCCCGGGCCCTCGGAGTACAGGTATAGACCTTTGAGCAGGGCGTCGACGTCCAGGCCCTCCGGCTCGGCCGGTTGTGCGATCGGCTCGTTGTAGACGGTGATGTAGTAGAAGACGTTCTCCGAGTTCTCGCCGTACATCCGCTGCAGGCCCGCGTGCACGATGTGAGCGAGCTCGTACGCGAACGCCGGGTCGTACGCGACCGCCGCGGGGTTGGTCGACGCGAGGACCGGGCTGTGCCCGTCGGCATGCTGCAGCCCCTCGCCGGTGAGCGTCGTGCGCCCGGCGGTGGCGCCGATCACGAAGCCGCGCGTCATCTGGTCGCCGGCCGCCCAGAAGCTGTCACCCGTGCGCTGGAAGCCGAACATCGAGTAGAAGATGTACAGCGGGATCATCGGCTCGTCGTGCGTCGAGTACGACGTGCCCACCGCGGTGAAACACGCGGTGGAGCCCGCCTCGTTGATCCCCTCGTGCAGGATCTGTCCTTGCGGGTCCTCCTTGTACGCGAGCATCAGCTCGGCGTCGACGGCCCGGTAGAGCTGTCCGTTGTGGTTGTAGATCTTCAGCGACGGGAACCACGAGTCCATGCCGAACGTACGGGCCTCGTCGGGGATGATCGGGACGATCCGCGGCCCGATGTTCTTGTCCCGCAGCAGCTCCTTGAAGATGCGGACCAACGCCATGGTGGTGGCGACCGACTGCTTGCCCGAGCCCCGACGCATGACATCGAGTAGCGAGATGTCCGGGATCGCGAGCGGACGGCTCGCGTTGCGCCGTGCAGGGACGAACCCGCCCAGCGCCTTGCGGCGATCCAGCATGTACTGGATCTCCTTGGACTCGGGGCCGGGGTTGTAATACGGCGGCAGCTTGGGATTGGCCTCGAGCTCGGCGTCGCTGATCGGTATCCGCAGGTGGTCACGGAACCGCTTGAGATCCTCGAGCGTCAGCTTCTTCATCTGGTGCGTGGCGTTGCGGCCCTCGAAGTGCGAGCCGAGGCTGTAGCCCTTGATGGTGTGCGCCAGGATCACGGTGGGCTGACCCTTGTGCTCGAGCGCCGACTGGTACGCCGCGTACACCTTGCGGTAGTCGTGGCCGCCGCGGCGCAGGCCCCAGATCTGCTCGTCGGTGAGGTCCTTGACCAGATCCTTGGTCCGCGGGTCGCGGCCGAAGAAGTGCTCGCGGACATAGGCGCCGTCGTTGGCCTTGAAGGTCTGGTAGTCACCGTCGGGCGTGGTGTTCATGATGTTCACCAGCGCGCCGTCGCGATCGCGGTGCAGCAGGTCGTCCCACTCGCGGCCCCAGATCACCTTGATGACGTTCCAGCCGGCGCCGCGGAAGAACGACTCCAACTCCTGGATGATCTTGCCGTTGCCGCGCACCGGGCCGTCCAGGCGTTGCAGGTTGCAGTTGATCACGAAGGTCAGGTTGTCCAGGCCCTCGGTGGCAGCGATCTGGACCTGGCCGCGCGATTCGGGCTCGTCCATCTCGCCGTCGCCCAGGAACGCCCACACGTGCTGGTCGGACGTGTCCTTGATGCCGCGGTCCGTGAGGTAGTGGTTGACCCGCGCCTGATAGATCGCATTCATCGGTCCGAGGCCCATCGACACCGTCGGGAACTCCCAGAAGTCCGGGAACAGCCGCGGGTGCGGATAGGACGGCAGACCGCCGCCCAAGTGGGCGTGCGACTGCTCCTGGCGGAACCCGTCCATGCGGTCCGCGGAGATCCGGCCCTCGAGGAACGCGCGGGCGTAGATGCCGGGGGAGGCGTGGCCCTGGATGAAGACCTGGTCCCCGCCTCCGGGGTGGTTCTTGCCGCGGAAGAAGTGGTTGAACCCGACTTCGTAGAGCGCCGCCGACGACGCGTACGTCGAGATGTGACCGCCCACGCCCACACCGGGCCGTTGCGCGCGGGTCACCATGACCGCGGCGTTCCAGCGGATCCAGGCGCGGTACCGGCGCTCGACCTCTTCGTCGCCGGGGAACCACGGCTCGAGTTCGGTGGGGATGGTGTTGACGTAGTCCGTGGACGTCAGAGCCGGGATGGAGACGCGGCGCTCACCGGCGCGCTCGAGCATGCGGAGCATCAGGTAACGAGCCCGCGCGGGGCCGGACCGGTCCAGGATGTCGTCGAACGACTCGAGCCACTCGCCGGTCTCCTCCGGGTCGATGTCCGGGAGATACGATGCGACTCCCTCTCTGATGACCCGGACGCGGTCGCGCCGCTTGGATTCGCTGGACGGGAACGCGCTCGTGGGGTTCGGCGCGCTGAGTGACTCGGTCACGGACGGTGCTCCTAGGAGGGGTCGTTAGGGAACATCTGGCGGGGGTGTAATCCCGGACTCCATCCTGCCTCGAGAGGCGGGTGGTGGGTGGGTGAACCTCGACGGTGAGAGACGCTAACGGTTGCACTGTTTGGTCGCCCGGGGTCTGCTATACGCGGGTGGTCTGTATCGTCAGCACTGCTTCGCCAGAATGTCCGTCGTTGTTAGGAGCTCAAGCCGGTGTCCACACATGGGTCCTTCGCCCAGAAGATGGGCCTGCGCCCAGGTGACGTCGTTCAGGAAGTCGGATGGGACGAAGACGCCGACGACGAACTGCGCGCAGCGATCGAGGATCTGATCGATTCCGAGATGCTCGACGAGGACACCGACGAGGTGGTCGACGTCGTTCTGCTGTGGTGGCGGGACGACGACGGTGATCTCGTGGACACCTTGATGGATGTGATCACACCGCTGTCCGACGACGGCTACGTGTGGGTGCTGAGCCCGAAGACGGGGAAGCCCGGCCACGTCCAGCCCAGCGAGATCGCGGAGGCGGCGCCCACCGCGGGCCTTGTGCAGACGTCGTCGACCAATCTGGGGAGCTGGATAGGTTCCCGCCTCGTGCAGCCCAAAGCTGGGCGGGCCAAGCGGTAGTGGCCGCCACCGAAGTGGATACGACGGGGTCGCCTGCGGGCCCGCTCGAGGTCGGCTCCGTGGCGCCCGATTTCACGCTGCGGAACCAGAACAACCAGCCGGTGCGGCTGTCGTCGTTCCGCGGCGAGAAGAACGTGCTGCTGGTGTTCTTCCCGCTCGCGTTCACCGGCACCTGTGAGAGCGAGCTGGGCCGGGTCCGCGACAACCTGCCCGTCTTCGAGAACTCGTCGTCCGCGCTGCTCGCCGTGTCGGTGGGCCCGCCGCCCACGCACAAGGTGTGGTCGGGCAGCCAGGGCTACCTGTTCCCGATCCTGTCGGACTTCTGGCCGCACGGCGCGGTCGCCCGCGACTACGGAGTGCTCAACGAGAAGGCCGGGTACGCCAATCGGGGGACGTTCGTGATCGACCGCGGCGGCGTCGTTCGGTTCGCCGAGATGAACGAGCCGGGAGTGCCGCGCGACCAGCAACTTTGGGAAGACGCACTGGCTGCGTTAACCTCATCCGGTCCGCGCACATAGCTCAGTTGGTTAGAGTCCCGGTCTTACACACCGGTTGTCGGGGGTTCGAGTCCCTCTGTGCGCACTTGTGATGAGTCGCGAGCCCGGTCACGATCGCGGCCACAGCGACGAGGCAGGCGCTGGTGCGGGTCGCCGACCCGCACACACCGCGATCGTGACGCGCTGAGAACAGTGTCGGCGGGTCGCCCGGGTCGCTGTGCTGCAGATCCCCATCGGCCGTCGGATTCCCCACCGCGTGCGCCTTTCACCACGCGATGACGGTGTCGTGGATGGGGCTGATGGACCCCGCTGGGGCACGCGGTCTCCGGTGCGGAGATTCCTGTGCTGCCGCCGGATACGGGTGCTTCGGCGGACTGATACGGGAACTTCCGGTGCCCCTACGGCGTTGTACCAGTAGGCGTTTCGTCCGGTTCGTGATGGTCGCGGACCCGTCGAAGGGAGTCGCCATGATCACCGTCTTCACGGTACGAGGGGCCACTGAGGCACTCACCGACAACATGCTCTCCGGCGTCGTCGGACAGCTCGACAAGACGCGTTTCACCCACGTCGAGATCCCGTACAGCGCGTCGATCTCCGTCGCCAGTCTCGGGTACGACCCGTTCGCCCCGTCGGGCATCGACTCGGTGACCGAGGGCGTCCGTGACCTGCGCACAGCCACCGCGGCGCTCGCTGCCGACGCGACCTACGTGGTGCTCGGCTACAGCTTGGGCGGCATCGTCGTCACCCGCTGGCTCGCGGCGCGCGGCACCGACCCCCGCTGCCTGCTGGTGGGGTGTCTCGCGAACCCCTCGCGTCTGGCGGGGAACAGCTACGGCGCCGTCTCCGTAGGCTCCGGAGTGTGTACGCAGACCGCGATCGGGGCGCCCAATCGGGGCGACCCCGGCTCGGGTGGCACTCGGGTGTCGGGTACCCGCGAGCTCGAGATCGCGAACCCGGCCGACGTCATCACCTCCTGCCCCGAGGACAGCATCGTGCGATACCTTCCGGGGCCGTTGCTGTCGTTCTCGTTCACTCAACCCGACGAGGAGCTGCGCCAGCTGATCGAGAACAGCCTCCCGCAGGCCGAGCAGCTCGCGCTATCGGGCGGCATGGGCTGGTGGGACGCGCTCAGCCAGCTCCCGCAAGCGTGGCAGCTGATCGAGGGCTTCTTCGACGGGCGCCACACCACCGACTACGGTCTACCGCTGTGGCGTGACGCAACGGGGCAGGCGATCTCGGGGATCGATCTGATGGCCAAGGCGGTCACGGCCTGGACCTGATCGGAGCTACTGCAGTGATCTTCGGGTTGGACTATGCGGGCGGTCGGCCGTCTCCGTCCGCGATCGTCGCCGCGGGCGCGTCGTTCGTGTGTCGGTACCTGTCCGACGGCGGTGCGGAGCTGCCCGCCAAGCTGCTCGTGCCCGACGAGGCGGCAGGGCTGCGCGCCGCCGGCATCGACATCGTCTCCAACTGGGAGACCACCGCCGACCGGATGCTCGACGGCTATTCGGCCGGTGTCGACGATGCGGGCGCCGCGCTGGCGCAGGTGCTCGACTGCGGCGGCCGGCGGGACCGGCCGATCTACTTCTCCGCCGACTTCGACGCCACCCCGGCGCAGCAGGCGCCGATCAATGCCTACCTCCAGGGCTGCGCCACCGTCCTCGGCGCGTCGAATGTGGGGGTGTACGGCGGCTACTGGGTAGTGTCTCGGGCCTTGGACGCCGGCGTGGCGGCGTACGCATGGCAGACGCAGGCCTGGTCGGGTGGGCAGCAGGATCCGCGCATCGCGATCCTGCAGGACAACGCGGCGGGCTACGCAACCGTCGACGGCGTGCAGTGCGACATGGACTGGGCGCTCATCACCGACTACGGCCAGTGGTCGTACGTACCGAAAGGAGACACCGTGACCGCACCGAACACCGAGGTCCCGCTCACGCAGCAGTTCTTCACCGATTTCATGACCGGGTACATCGGGCCCGAGATCACCGACGTGAAGACCATCCGGGAACAGCTGACCGGCGGCCGGGACGACGTCTACACCGACAGCGGGCAGATCGACGCCCAGAAGTCGTACCCGGGCTGGCCGCAGCTGGGCGGCCGCACCCTGGTCGACGCCGTCGCCCAACTGCTCGACGATGTGGAGGCGATCAAGGCCAAACTGGGCGCGTGAGCACGCCCGTCGTCTGCGCGGTGCCCAGACGTCGTTAACCTGATGGTCGTGTCCAGCCCCCCGCCTTCAGTCGCGGCGTCGCTGGCGTCGGGAGTGCTCGCCGACCAGCTCTTCGGAGACCCCGTCCGGTACCACCCGGTCGCTGGATTCGGCTCCGTCGCAGCGCGTTTCGAGCGTGTCGTGTACGTGGACTCGCGCTGGGCCGGGCTGCTGTACGCGGGGACCCTCGTGGCGGGGGCTGCGGCGCTCGGTTGTGCGTTGCGAAAGGTGCCGGGCGCCATCGCTGTCGGGGCGTGGACGGTGCTGGGCGGCGCGGGGTTGCGGGGCGTCGCGATCCGGCTCGGCGACCGCCTCGAGTGCGGGGACGTAGACGGCGCGCGTGAGCTCCTGCCGTCGCTGTGCGGCCGCGACCCGACAGTTCTCGACGAGGCGGGGCTCGCTCGCGCGGCCCTGGAGTCGTTGGCTGAGAACACGTCCGACGCCGCCGTCGCACCGTTGTTCTGGGGCGCGCTGTTCGGGTTACCCGGGCTGTTCGCGTACCGCGCCGCGAACACCCTGGACGCGATGGTCGGCTACCGCAACGACCGGTATCGCCGGTTCGGTTGGGCCGCAGCACGACTGGACGACGCCGCCAACTACCTCCCCGCCCGGTTGACGGGGGCCCTGACGGTGGCTTCGGCGCCGGCGGTGGGTGGGTCATCGTCGGGCGCGCTTCGTGCCTGGCGCGCCGACGCGCACAAACACCCCAGCCCCAACGCCGGTGTGGCCGAGGCGACCACGGCCGGGGCGCTCGGCCTGCGCCTCGGGGGCCGCACCGAGTATCGGCACGGTGTGGAGATGCGACCGGTGCTCGGCGATGGCCGCCCTCCCGCGCCCCCCGACCTGCGCCGGGCCGCGCGCCTGTCGCTGGCCGTCGAGCTCGGGGCATTGGGGCTACTCGTCGCGGCGCGCGCCGCGTGGCACGCGGAGCGACGGCGATCCGGTCGAGCCGGGTTCAGCCCTTGCGGCCGTAGCGATCGGCGAGGCGCGCGGCGAGCGCCTCCTCGGGGGTGATCACGCGGACGGGCTCGGGTGGCGCACCGCCGCGGTCCGCGCCGTCGTCACCCGGAGCCGCTGCGCCAGCGGTCGGCTCCGCCGCGGCCATGACCTCGCGCTCCTCGCGGCGTCTTCGCACCTCGCTGTAGATGAAGTAGCCCAGCGCCGTCGGCGCCATGATCCCGAACGCCAGCCATTGCAACCCGTACGACAGGTAAGGCCCGGCGTCGAGCTGGGGCAGCGGCACCGTCCCCAGCCCACCGGGCTGCTGGTCGGTGAGGGCCAGGTACCCGGCCGCCAGCTTCAACCCGACTCCGTCGCCCACCGTCACCGGATCGATCGTGGCCACCTGGCGGTATCCGGCCTCGTTCCGCATCGCGCGGCCCGCGGCGGTGCCCTCCGAGCGGCGAATCCGTGCGATCAGGGTGACGCTGCCCGTCGGCGCGGCCGGGTACGCGGGCACGGAGTCGCCCGAAGCGGTCTTCACGAACCCGCGGTCGACCAGATAGTCGGTGCCGTCGACGGCGGCGAACGGGGTGAGTATCTCGTACGCGGGGTCGCCGTTCCACGTGCGCAGCCGGGCGACGACCTCCTTGTCGTCGAGGTAGTGACCGGTGACGGTCACCTTGCGCCATTCACGGTCGGCGGGCACGGCGGTGAGCCCGTTCAGCAGGCTGCCGACGGGGACCGGCGTGGCATTCACCGAGTCGGCGATCTGCTGGTTGCGGTGGCTCGTGGTGACGTTCTTACCCAGCTGCCAGGGAGCCAGTACCGACCAGCACAGCGCGGTGAAGCCGACCACGAACAGAGCGAGCGCGATCCACCGCGGCGCGAATACCACTCGTACCCACTGCCACACCGTCCCGCGCGCGATCTCCCCTCGCCCGCCGCGCTCAGCCAACGCGGGTCCTGGTCCAGGCGAGTAGGCCCGGCATCGATGCCTCGACCTGCTCCAGCGTGGTCTCGAACGCGTCGACGTCGCCGTAATAGGGGTCGGGTACGTCGGCCACGGGGGCATGCGGGTCGAACGAGCGCAGCAGCCGCAGCCGCTCGTCCGGCACTCCGAGGGCCCGCAGCTCGCGCACGTGCGAGGTGTGCAGCGCCACCACGAGATCAGCCGACAGGTGGTCGTCGTCGATCTCGGCAGCGGCGTGGTCGGTCGGGTAGCCGTGCCGCGCCAGCACCTTCCGGGCCCGGGGGTCGGCCGGGTCGCCGGCGTGCCAGCCGCCGGTCCCCGCGCTCGTCACCCGCACCCGGTCGGACAGTCCGGCGTCGTCGACCGTGGACTCGTACACGATCCGTGCGATGGGAGATCGGCAGATGTTGCCCGTGCATACGAATGTCACGTGCAGGTCGGCACGCCCCCCGCGTGCCGTCGGATCGATGGGGATGGTCACGTATCTATCCTGTACCACGTGCAGCTGTCAGCGGTCATCGGTGTGTTGGAGGACGCGTACCCACCTCGGCTCGCCGAGGACTGGGACAGCGTGGGCCTGGTCTGCGGCGACCCGGCCGCCGACGTGACCAGAGTGCTCGCGTGCGTCGACGTGACCGCCGACGTGGTGGATGCGGCGCTGGCCGCGGGCGCGGAGCTGATCGTGGCCCACCATCCGTTATTGCTGCGCGGGGTCGACTCCGTGGCCGCCTCCACGCCCAAGGGCGCGCTGATCCACCGCTTGATCTCCGGCGGGTGCGCGCTGTACACCGCCCACACCAACGCCGACCGGGCCCGCGGTGGAGTGAACGACGCGCTGGCCGCCGCCCTGGGTCTGGACGTGACGGGGCCCATCGAGTATCTCGACGACGCCGAGCCGCTGGACACGTGGAACGTCAAGGTGCCGCCCGGCCAGGCCGACGCCGTTCTCGCCTCCGCTTTCGCCGCGGGCGCCGGTCGGGTGGGCGATTACTCCGAGTGCGCGTGGTGGGTCGAGGGTGCGGGGCAGTTCCTCCCGGGAGCGGGCGCGCGACCCGCGATCGGCCGGGTCGGGGAGGTGGAGACGGTGCGCGAGACACGCCTCGAATTCGTCGCGCCGCGGGCCGCACGCGGAGCGGTGCTCGCCGGTGTTCGCGCCGCGCACCCGTACGAGGAGCCAGCCTTCGATGTGGTGGAGCTGGCCCACCGGGAACGGGAGTGGGGCCTCGGCCGGATCGGGACGTTGCCGGCTCCGACCCCGCTGAGGGAGTTCGCCGCTGCTGTCGCTGTGGCGCTCGGCGCGCCCGTCCGAGCGGCCGGACCGGCGGAGACCGTGGTGCGCACCGTCGCCGTGTGCGGTGGAGCGGGGGACTCGCTGCTGCACACCGTCCGTCGGCTCCCCGTCGACGCATACGTCACCGGCGACCTGCGCCATCATCCCGTTGACGAGCACCTGCGGGCCGGCGGTTGCGCGGTCGTGGACGCCGGGCACTGGGCTACCGAGTTCCCCTGGTGCGGAGCGGTCGCGCAGTTGCTCGCGCCGCTTCTGGCAGTGGACGTGTACGCGCCGCCCACCGATCCGTTCACCATCCGGGCTGAGCGTCACTGATATCGACCACTCAGCGGCGCGACCCCCCGTTTTCGGCGTCGCGTGTCGGTTCTCGTGTCGATCTCGTAGTCGGTCGGCCGCCAGGGGTGGGAGACGGCGCGCCCAAGCCCGGATGTACGCGGCGTCGAAGTCAGTAAGGTGGTCCGAATGAATGCCGACGCCGCTGCGCAGCGGACGCTGTTGGACCTCGCCGCGATCGACTCCGAGACCGCACGCCTGAATCACCGCGCCGGTCACCTCCCAGAGGACGCCGAGATCGCGGAGCTGCAGAAGGCTGCCAAGGCTGAACGCGACGATTCCGTGCGGGTCTCCATCCTGGTCGAGGACCTCGATCGGGACATCGCAAAGCTCGACAAGGAGGTCGACCAGACGCGGCTGCGCGAGCAGAAGGACCGGGCCTTGCTGCAGGCGGGCACGGTGGGCTCGAAGCAGTTGACCGAGCTCGAGCATGAGCTGCGTGGACTGGAGCGACGGCAGTCCGTGCTCGAGGACGAGGAGCTCGAGCTGATGGAGCGCCGCGAGGCGGTGGTGCTCGAGCAGCAGCGCGCCGAGGCCACGGTCAACGCGACCAACGCCAAGATCGAGGCTGCGGGCCGGCGCCGTGAGGAGGCGCTTGCCGACATCGCGGTCGCTCGCGGGCGCACCGAGCGGGATCGTGCCGCGTTGGTCGAGAAACTGCCCGCCGACCTGGTCGCGGAGTACGAACGTCGCCGAGCCGCATCCGGTGTGGGCGCGGGACTGCTGCGGGCCAAGCGATGCGGAGCGTGCCGGATCGAACTGGATCGCGGGTTCCTGGATCGGGTGGCGCGCACGCTGAGCACCGTGGTGGTCAACTGCGATGAGTGCGGAGCGATCCTGGTGCGCACCATCGAGTCCGGCCTTCCGCCCGGCAGCGCGGACCGGTCTGAGTGACCGGCGAGCGCCGCGACGGGGGAGCTGCACCGGGCGAGCGGAGCGACGGGGGAGCTATACCGGGCGAGCGCAGCGACGGGGGAGCTACACCCGGCGCCCAGCGCGGCGGGTGGACGGTGTCGGAGTACAGCCCGACCCGGCTCGTCCTACTCCGGCACGGTCAGACCGCCGCGTCGGTGGGTCGGCT
>CAJCHX010000698.1 GCA_903970215.1 Acidobacteriaceae bacterium | reverse complement strand
CGGCCCGGTGATCGAGGCGACGGGCGGCTCGCCCGCCGTGTCGGTGTACGGCGGCGACGTGGTCTCCGCGGGACGGATCGAGCTGCTCACATTCCTCCGCGAGCAGGCGGTGTCGGTGACGGCACACCGCTTCGGGACCATTCACCGGCGTCGGATTCCCGCGGCGGTGTGATCGATCCTGCGGTGTCGGGGGAGCATCGGCCCGCATCCGCGATCAGGTCGGCGACGGTCACGATCGCACCCGCAGCGAACCGGCATCCGCTCCTGGGGCTTGCCTCGTCGCTAGGGGTGCGATCGTGACCGGGCTCAAAACGGTCTGCTCGACCCGGCGCAATCTCCCCACCGGAGACGACGGCCCCTGCCCACGTCGACCCCCACCAGCCAAGACACGCACATCCGGTGTGGAAGATCGCACGCCGTCGGGAAGACGATGCCCGATGGGGATCTGCACGCGGTCTCCGGTTGTGCAGGCAGCCCGTGGTCGGGGCCGCGTGATTTGGTTCCCACCTGCGGGTTCACGTAGTATGGACGGGTTGCCCGTCGGGTGGCACGCTCCGGCGTGTCCGCGGTCCGGGCGACAGACCGCGCGTGTCCGGGTCGGAAATCCGGCACGCATGACAATCCAGGTCTGAGGAGACTGTAGTGATTCAGCAGGAGTCGCGGCTGCGTGTCGCCGACAACACGGGCGCGAAGGAGATCCTTTGCATCCGCGTTCTCGGTGGTAGCTCGCGCCGCTATGCCGGGATCGGCGACATCATCGTCGCAACCGTCAAGGACGCGATCCCCGGAGGCAACATCAAGCGCGGCGAGGTCGTCAAGGCCGTCATCGTGCGCACCGCCAAGGAGCGCCGCCGCCCGGACGGGTCGTACATCCGGTTCGACGAGAACGCGGCCGTGATCATCAAGAACGACAACGACCCCCGCGGTACCCGCATCTTCGGCCCGGTCGGCCGCGAGCTGCGTGAGAAGAAGTTCATGAAGATCGTTTCGCTGGCGCCGGAGGTGCTCTAGATGAAGGTGCACAAGGGCGATACCGTCCTCGTGGTCTCGGGCCCCGACAAGGGCGCGAAGGGCAAGGTCATCGAGGCCTACCCGAGGAACGAGAAGGTTCTGGTCGAGGGCGTCAACCGGATCAAGAAGCACACCAGTGCATCCGCCGGCGAGCGCGGCGCTTCGCAGGGCGGCATCGTCGTCCAGGAGGCCCCCATCCACGTGTCCAACGTGATGGTGCTCGACTCGGACGGCAACCCCACCCGCGTGGGCTACCGGACCGATGCGGACACCGGCAAGCGCGTGCGGATTTCCCGCAAGAACGGGAAGGACATCTGACATGACAACGACAGAGAAGATCCAGCCGCGGCTGAAGGCGAAGTACCGCTCCGAGATCCGTGACGCGCTGAACACCGAGTTCAAGTACGACAACGTCATGCAGATCCCCGGGGTCGTGAAGGTCGTCGTGAACATGGGCGTCGGCGACGCCGCTCGTGACGCCAAGCTGATCAACGGCGCGGTCGCCGACCTCGCCCTGATCACCGGTCAGAAGCCGGAGATCCGGCATGCCCGCAAGTCGATCGCCCAGTTCAAGCTCCGCGAGGGCATGCCGATCGGTGCGCGCGTCACGCTGCGCGGCGACCGCATGTGGGAGTTCCTGGACCGTCTGACCTCCATCGCGCTGCCCCGTATCCGCGACTTCCGCGGCCTCAACGGCAACCAGTTCGACGGCAACGGCAACTACACGTTCGGCCTCAACGAGCAGTCGATGTTCCACGAGATCGACGTGGACCGGATCGACCGCCCGCGCGGTATGGACATCACCGTGGTCACGTCCGCCACCAATAACGAGGAAGGCCGCGCGCTGCTCAAGCACCTCGGTTTCCCCTTCAAGGAGAAGTGAGAATGGCAAAGAAGGCGCTGGTCATCAAGGCCGCCAAGAAGCCCAAGTTCGCGGTGCGCGGGTACACCCGTTGCAACCGGTGCGGCCGTCCGCACTCGGTATTCCGCAAGTTCGGTCTGTGCCGTGTGTGCCTCCGCGAGATGGCCCACCGCGGCGAGCTCCCCGGCGTACACAAGAGCAGCTGGTGAGCCAGGTCTGACCGACCTGAAGCTCGACGAAGGGCGTGCATCCGGATCGGATGCACGCCCTTCGGCGCGTCGTGACGTGCATCGGGGGATAGATTGGCGGAGTGGGTGGTCGAGCCGGGCGAGGGATCGCTGCGGTGGCAGGCGTCGCGCTCGTCGCCCTCTTCGCCGTGCGGCCGTGGGGGCCGGTGCCGATGTATGTGGTCGGGGCGGTCCTGCTCCTTCTCGTCGCAGGTGGGCTGATTCGGCCGGCCGCCAAAGCCACCTCGGCCCGACCCACCGGCCCCACCCCGCCGCGGGAGTCGACGCTGTCGCCGCGCGCCCGGTGGGAGCGTGCCTGCGCGCGACATGACGAGGTGCTCTCGGCCTACGGCCGGTACGAGCTGGATCCCGAGATGCTGTTGCGGTTCCCCGCGATGTGGGATCTGTCCGCCGCGCCCGTCGTCGCGTTTCAGGACGCGCTCGAGCAGGCCTCGGAACTGCGCACCGACACGTTCGACCGGGCCGTCTCGGGGGAGTACGTCGATGCGGTGGCCGCGCTGCGAACCACGTGGGCCGCGGCGGACCGGTACGCCCGTACCACCGGGACCTCAGGACTCGGATTCGACGACGCCAAGGACTGTGAGCGCGGCCTGAAGCTGCTGCGGCACGCGGAGGGGACCGAGGCCGCGGAGCAGGCCACCTACCTGCGACAGGTTGTCGCCACTCTGGACCGGCTCGCGGACCGCGGCATCGTCGCCTCCCGGCCGCCGGCGCGCGCCGAACTGGAGCGACGCGCGCAACGGGCCATCGGGTCCTGACTCACCACGTCCCGGCGCGAACGTAGGCGCCGTCGAACCGGTACACCCCGGCCGCGTCGGATTCGGGCCCGACGCGCATCCGGATCGTCATCGGACCGTCGGGCGAGTCTGCGGGCGCCTGTCCGATGTCGAGCGCGACCGCGTCCCGGTCGACCGCGTCCACGCCGTGGCGGGCGATGACATCGGTGCGGATCCGGTCCAACACCGCAGCGGTGACCGACGACAGCGTGAACCCGGACCTCTGGGACGAGGTGGGGCGGAGCGTCACGTCCGGGAAGCGGCCCGGCACCTCGACGATGTCGCCCGTGCGGCCCGGACCGTCCACCTCGATGTCGACACCGCCGCCGATCTCGATCGGCGATGCCCCGATCGACTGAGCCCCCGACCGCAGTGCCATGTATTGGACCTCGTCGAGCCCCACCGTTGCGGGGTTGAATCCGTTGTCGCGCAGGAGCGTCGTGATGGCCGGCAGCAGTCCGGGCAGGGTCGCGAGGGGCGCTGTGCCCGGCAGGGCACCCGTCTGGTCGGCCTCGAGGTCGGCGCTCCCGATCTGGAAAGTGGCGACCAGCTTGTGATCTTCGGGGCGGCGCGCGACCTGGACACTGCCATCGCCGGCCGCGTCGTCCCTGGGGACGCCCATCGCGGTGGCGGAGGCAGCGATCCGCGCGGCGGTCGCCGTGAGGTTCAGGCCCGCCACGTCGTGCCGGGTGAAGGCCTCGGCTCGCCGTGAGGTGGTGGGTGCGCGGGTGACGGGGGTCCACCCGCCCTCGTCGAGGGAACTCGACGACAGTGCTTCACCGGTGCTCGAGTCGAGCACTTGGACCTGGATCGGCTCGCTCGGCGTGACGTCCACGGACAGAACCGAATCCGATCCCGACGGCGTCATCCGGTCGGCCTGGTCGAGGGCGGCGGCGAACCGCGCGGACAGGTCCGTCGGGAGCGATCCGGTCGCGGCTGAGCGTCGAGCGGGGAACACCGAACTCGACGCGGCGTGCGAGATGAGCGCAGTCGCCGGCACCCCGACCGTCACGAGCACCACGGCTGGAACGAGCAGGATCGCCGAGACGCCCCGTCCGACCTGACGCGCGGTCGCGACGATCACCGCGACGACGACCACCGTCGCCCCGGCGATCGCTGTCGACAGCGCGCGATTGTCGACGCACGCCGCCGCGACCAACCCGGCGGTGCCGACGAAGGCGACGGCCGACCCACGCTCCGCGAGTGCCGATTGCGGTGCCAGCGCCGTCATCCCCGTCTCCCTGCTCGGGTGCGTCCAGATTACGGCGCGTTCAGTCGGTGCCGAGGTCGAACGCGGCGATGTTGCCCACCGTGTCGACCTTCTGGGCGACGTGCTCGCCGCCGGCCACGATGTCCTCGGCGCCACCCTGCTCGAGCTCGCCGACCAGCGCCGCGGTCTCGCCGGCGACGATGCCCTGTGCCGCGTACTGCTCGAGGCGCGACCGGGAGTCCGCGATATCGAGATTGCGCATCGTGAGTTGGCCGATGCGCTCGTCGGGGCCGAAGGCGGCGTCGCCGACGCGCTCCATCGACAGCTTCTCGGGGTGGTAGGAGAGGTTGGGGCCCGTGGTGTCCAGGATCGAGTAGTCGTCGCCCCGACGCAGCCGCAGCGTGACCGAGCCGGTCACCGCGGAGGAGACCCAGCGGACGATGGCCTCACGCTGCATCAAAGCCTGCGGGTCCAGCCACCGGCCCTCGTACATCAGCCGGCCCAGGCGGCGGCCCTCGTTGTGGTAGGTCGCGATGGTGTCCTCGTTGTGGATGGCGTTCACCAGCCGCTCGTAGGTGGCGTGCAGCAGCGCCATTCCCGGAGCCTCGTAGATGCCGCGCGACTTGGCCTCGATGATGCGGTTCTCGATCTGGTCGGAGATGCCGAGGCCGTGGCGTCCGCCGATCCGGTTGGCTTCGCGCACCAGTGCCACGGGATCGGAGTACTCGACGCCGTTGATCGCGACCGGCAGGCCGGCCTCGAACGTGACGGTGACGTCCTCGGCGGGGATCACCAGCGACTCGTCCCACGGGGCGACGCCCATGATCGGATCGACGATGGTCACGCCGTTCGACAGGAACTCGAGGTCCTTGGCCTCGTGGG
>CAJCHX010000697.1 GCA_903970215.1 Acidobacteriaceae bacterium | reverse complement strand
AACGAGGCGAGGGCCGCGAGACAACCGGCCCAGTGGCCCCACGGGTCGGCGCGTCGTCCGCCGAGCAGGAGGATGACGGCTCCGGCGAGTGGGATCAGGGGGAGCAATACGAGGGCGGTCATGTCACCGCCTCAGCAGACTGCCGTCGTCCACGGACACCGACCGCCGGGCGCGGAAGATCGCGACGATGATCGCGAGCCCCACCACCACTTCGGCGGCCGCCACGATCATCGTGAAGAAACCGAGCAGTTGCCCGTCGGCGCTGGCCCGGATACGGCCGAACGTGACCAACGCGAGGTTGCTCGCGTTGAGCATCAGCTCGATGCACATGAAGACCACGATCGCGTTGCGGCGCACCAGTACTCCCGCGGCCCCGATCGCGAACAGCGCGGCCGCGAGGTACAGGTAGTTCTCGGGATTCACCTGAGCTCCTTATCCGTGGTGTCGCCGGTCGCCCGGGCGACCGCGCGGGGGGTGAGCGTGTGGTTGACCGAGTCGAGGTCCGGCGTGCCGTCCGGGAGCAGCCCAGGGAGGTCCACCGAGTTGCCGAAGGCGTACACGCCGGGATTCGGCAGCGGCGTCGGCCGGAGCCCCTCGCGGAATCGCAGCTCGGACAGTTCCCGCTGCGTCGGCTTCGGGGTCGTGCGCTCGTGGTGAGCCAATACCAGGGCGCCGACGGTGGCCGTGATCAGCAGCGCCGCAGTCAATTCGAACGTCCATACGTAGCGCACGAAGATCAGGTCGGCGAGCGAGTCGATGGTGCCGACGCGCTTGCCGCCCGGCTGGCCCACGATCGAGGCCCGCGAGATCAGACCGATCAGCACCAGCCCGAACGCGACGCCGACCACGGCGGCGACCAGACGGTGCCAGCCGACGCCTGAGATCCCGGGCGGCGCGTCCTCGTCGTCCCCACGGGTGCCGACCAGCATGACGACGAACAGGAACAGCATCATCACCGCGCCGGTGTACACCACGACCTGCACGACGCCGAGGAACATCGCGCCCTGGGCGAGATATGCGACCGCGAGCAGAAGCATCGTCCCGGCCAGGCAGAGCGCCGAATACACGGCCTTGGTGGCCACCACCACGCCCAGTGCACACACCACCGCGAGGACCGCGACCACCCAGAACGTGATCGTCTCGCCGGTGCCCGCAAGGTCGGCACCGGCGGTGGCCGCACCCGTCACGAGTCGACCTCGCCGCGGTAGTAGTCACCCGCAGAGGTATCCGGCCGCATCGCGTGTGGCGGGGCGGCCATTCCCTCCTCCAGGGGTGCGAGCAGCCGGTCCTTGCCGTAGATCAGATCGG
>CAJCHX010000696.1 GCA_903970215.1 Acidobacteriaceae bacterium | reverse complement strand
GGCAGGTGGACCGAGTCACGGATGTGGCCGCTGCGCCACTCGTTTGCGTCACGGACGTCGATCAGCGCCAGTTCATCGCTGGAGAGCCGGGCGACGACGTCATCGGGGTGCAGCGCGACCGTGGCGCGGACGGGTAGCCCGGCTTGCGCCCAGGAGCGAGGATCGGCCAGCGCCACCCCGGCCAGGTTCCAGACGCCGGCAGCCAGCAGGAGGTCGACCGCCGATGCACCGACCTCGAGTGAGGGCACGACGACGACGATCGGCTCCTCGTCCTCGGCGACCCAGCCGGCGCGCGTTCCGAGGCCCGTGCCACCGGCTGGCAGGTTGATCGCACCGAGAAGGTGAGCCTCGTCGAAGAGCTCCGGTGCGCGGAGATCCAGCAGGCAGGCGCCGTCGGCGACGAACGCCGCGAGCTCTTCGGGATCGAGCTCGCGAACCGGCGCCGGAGCGCCGGCGCCGGCGACGTTGAGCGCGACGACCTGGGGCACGCGTCCCGGCCGTGCGGGCACCGAACGGTTGATCTCGGTGACGAACTCCTCGGCGTCCCCGATGCCCAGCAGGCGGTTGCGGGTCAGCTCGGCGCCGATCGTTGACGAGCTCTCATCGCAGAGCGCACCGCTGCCGCAGAGCGAGCCGCCGACGTGTGCAGGCCAGAGCTCGACCTCCTCACCGAGTGCGGTGAGACGCTGGGCCGTGTCAAACAGCGCCCGCGCTCCCTCCGCAGCATCGACCGCGAGGTCGGGCCGCGCGAGCTCTCCGATCAGCAGCGAGTCACCGGCCAGCAGCTTCGGCGCCGCTGTTGGATCTGCGAGTTCGGTGACAAGGAAGGCGAGGTGCTCCGGCCTGTGTCCGGCGGCCGCGAGCACGCGGACCTCAACGCTGCCCAGGGCGATGCCATCCCCAGCGCTCAATCCGCCGGCCTCGGGGCGGCCTGGATCGAACGGCACGTGGGCGGCGGCACCCGTCGCTTCCGCGAGCCGCCTGCGTCCGGAGACGTGGTCGGCGTGGAAGTGGGTCTCGACGATGTGCGTGATCGACGCGCCGGCCTCGGCGGCGACCGCCAGATAATCGTCGATGACCCACTTCGGGTCGACCACGAGCGCCTCGCCGCCGTCGGCAACGACGTACGACGCACAGCCGAGGTCCTCGTGGATGATCTGCCTGAAGAACATGTCGGGTACTCCCAGTTGCGGGGTGAGCTCAAGCGCAAAAAGCATGAATGCCGACCGACTTTCCGCTATTATCGCAAAGTCAATCGACTTACTTGAGTATAGGGTCCCCCCACGTCAGCTCTGCGTCAAGGTGCCCAGCTGATGCCCGGCGGAGTACCACCTGGGCGCTGTGGCGCCCAGGTGGCTCGTCGCCACGCAATCAGGTCGCCTCGGCCTCGTTGGGGTCGGTGGGATGGCCGTGGTAGGGGTCCTTCGCCGAGCGGTCGGTGCTGAGTGAACTGCGCGAAGCGAGCGTCATCTGCTCGATCGCGTCTGCCAGATGGATCGGGTCGATCGCGTAGTCGCCGCGTTCAAGCCGGATCTTGTGGGCCTCGAGCAGCACGTCCGCGTGGGTGAAACCGAAGGGCGGCTCGAAGCGATAGCAGGCCAGCTCAATCAGCAGACCCAGAGGCTCGCGAAAGTAGATGGAGTCCATGAACCCGCGATCTTTGGGGCCGCTGTGATCGATGCCGCGCTCATCCAGACGCACGACCGCCTGGCGGAAGGTTGCGTTGGAGACGATGAACGCGACGTGATGCACCGCCCCCGGGGTGGTGGGCGTTGCCTGGTGGGTACACGTGCGATCCTCGTTCGTGAAGACCGTGATCAGCCGCCCGTCGCCGGGATCGAAATAGAGGTGGTTCTCTTTCGCGTTGTCGAGATTCGGCTGCTCGAAGACGAACGGCATCCCGAGCACGCCCTCCCAGAAGT
>CAJCHX010000695.1 GCA_903970215.1 Acidobacteriaceae bacterium | reverse complement strand
GGCAACGGAACTCCATGGGCGGTTGGGTGTCTTGCGAGGACAACCCGTACCTAACCGGGGAGTTCCGTTGCTCATCACACGACACGCCGACACATCCGAAACAGTTGCACCATCAGCAACAGCGCTAACTGCGCGGCATTGCCCCTAGTGGAGCGCTTCAGCACCCGCTACCCGGGGGTCACCCTGACCGTCGAGGAGATCACCCAGGATCGGATCGAGGCGAAACTGGGGGCCGACGAACTGGACGTGGGCATCGCGTTCGCCGACGTGCGCGCCGCCGACATCGACAGCCGCGCACTGTTCGATGAAACCCTGAGCCTGGTGGTCGGGGATCCGCACCCACGCGCCGGGCAACAGACGCCGCTGACGACGCGAGACCTACAGTCACTCCCGCTCGTGCTGCTCACCACCGCCTTCGCCACGCGTCTGCACATCGACCGCTACCTGCGTGAGCACGCGATCACGCCGCCCATCGCGATCGAGGTCAGTTCGATCGGCGCCATCATCGAGATCGTCCGCAGCGGAAGGCTCGCGACGGTGCTACCCGATGCGGTCAGTCGCGAACAGCAGGGGCTCTCCTCGATCCCGCTGACACCGGCCCTGCCCCGCCGAACCGCCGCCCTGTTACGCCGGAACGGGGCCTACCGCACCGCGGCCGTCCGAGCTTTCACCGAGGTGGTGTCGACATGGGATTACAGCGCCGGATGGCCCACGTAGCGAGGCGGTCCGACGGGCCTGGGGCGGTCGCCGCCCCAATCGCGACCGCGGTCAGCCCACCACACGATCGCGATAAACGGCGGCGCTGCGTACCGCGTACGTCTTGCGGTTGAGCATGGCGATCAGCACGGCCGGCTGGTCGCCGACGACGCACGTGGCAGTCACGGTGTCACCCGCCGCGATCACCTTGGTCAAGTCGTGGGGGACCACGCCACCCAACGTGCGCAAGGCGACGACGTCACCGGCATCCGCGCGCGAGACCAGTTGCCGGACAGCGACCTTCCCCTTCGTTCCCACGCTGAATGCCGCTGCGGCGAAGCGCACGGACCCCGCCGCGCCGAGCTGCCGGACGATGCGTCCGCCCATCGCGAGGCCCCCGGTGATGTTTTCGATGGACGGTCTCGCGAGCTGGGCGACCACGGCGGCCGGCTCCCAGTGAGCAGCCATCCGGCCGATCCGCCAACCGCGGTCGCCGGCCGTCATCTCATACAGGATGTGCAGGGGCGTGGACACGGTCGCGCCGCCGGCCATCGTCGTCGTGATGACGGCGTCGCGAACGATGCTCCGCCCACTGGCGAAATCGGCGCGCACGTCGAACACGATGTCGTTCCCCGCGATGAACGCGTCCCAGAACCGCGACAGCGGACCGGTACCGCGTTCACCCGACCGTCGGTCGTACACACCGCCCAACACCGGCCGGCTGCCCACCGGATCCTCCAGAACGTAGTCGGGCGCGAACAGGTCGAGCCACCGCGCCTTGTCCAGCGCCGCGACCGCCTCCGGCGAGGCCCGGACTATCGCGAGCAACTCCGCCGCGGGCCGCGAAAGATCGTCCGGACCTGGCGTCACGCGTGCGATCTTACGAGTTCTACCGCGCCGTACGACCCGAACGCGGTCGATATCGCCGCGGCCGCCGGGCCCGGCTTGGGCCTGGGTCAGCCGCGCCGACCGTCGGCCGCCGACACCACCGCAGCGAGCAGCCCTGGATACGCCGCGTCGACCTCGGCGGAGAGCAGCTCCTGGTAGGTGGCCCCGCCGCGGGTCTGGCGACTGGTGATCCCGGCCTCGCGCAGGATCTTGAAGTGGTGGCTCGCGGTGGCCTTGGTGACGCCCTCGTACAGCTCGAAACAGGCGACCGGGCCGTCCGCCGCGGACAGTCGGCGCACCATCTCGAGCCGCACCGGATCGGCGAGCGCCGCCAGCACGGTCTGCAGGGGTGCAACGGGGGTCGAGGTGGGGATTGCCGTAGCCATGGGAATGGATCCGCTCCGAATAGGTTTGATGTTTATCGAACCGGCGGCTATCGTCGGTACCAGTTCGATCACCATCAAACATACCGCGAGGACCCGATGAGCGCCATCGACGTATCCGTCCCACAGGGCGAGCGCAGCGACCGAGGATCGATATCCGCCGCTACCGAGACCGGTTCGACCCACCCCCAACGATGGGCCTACGGCCTGCTCCTCGGGCTGCTCGCGCTGGCGCTCGGGGTGTCCGGCCTACCGTCACCGCTGTACCCGATCTACCAGGCGCAATGGCACCTGACACCGCTGGCCACCACGGTGGTGTTCGCCGTGTACGCCATCGGCGCGCTGGGCGCGGCCCTCACGGTGGGCCCGATCTCGGACTCGATCGGCCGCAAGCCCGTGCTCGTGGCAGCCCTCGCGGCGATCGCGGCCGGGATGGTGCTGTTCCTGGTGGCCGGCAGCGAATGGGAACTGCTGGTGGCGCGGTTCCTGCACGGCGCGGCGATCGGCTCGATCACCGTCGTCGCGGGCGCGGCGCTGCTCGACGTGCGGCCGGACGACGGCGCGGCCAACGGTATGCGTGCGGGCGTCGCCCTGAACACCGGGATCGCGCTCACGGTGCTGGGTGCCGCTGCCGCCGCACAGTGGGCGCCGGCGCCGCTGCGCACCCCGTTCGCGGTGGTCGGCATCGTGGTGATCGCCGCCCTGATCGGGGTCGCTGCGATGACGGAGCCGCACACCGGCCGCACCGGCGCACCCATCCGGTTCCGGGCGCCGACGGTGCCCGGCGAGATCGCCGGAGACTTCTGGTTCTCCGGCATCGGGATAGCGTCGGCGTGGTCGGTGCTCGGCGTGTTCCTGAGCCTGTACCCAGCCCTGTCGGAGCAGGCGACGGGCGTGCGGTCGGTGATCTTCACCGGCGTGGTCGTGGCAGTGATGGCTGCTGCCTCGGCAGTCGCGCAGTGGATCAGCGGCCGGTTCACACCGTTGCCGACGGCGGTGGTCGGTGACGCCGGCATGGTGGTCTCGCTGGCCCTGGCCGTCCTCGCCCTGCGGGTGGGCTCGCCGACGCTGGTGATCGCCGACTCCGCGCTGTTGGGTGTGACCTTCGGGCTCGCCTTCGGCGGGTCGCTGCGGCATCTCGCAGCGGTCACCCCCGGCTACGCGCGCGGGCAGGTGATGAGCGGGTTCTACCTGGCCGGGTATCTCGCGATGGGCCTGCCGACGGTGGTAGCCGGCTACCTGGCCACGGTGTATTCGATCCGTACCGTCTTCCCGTGGTTCGCCGCTGCCGTGGCGCTGGCCTGCATCGTCGCGGGCGCCCTCGGGGTCCGGAGACAGACGGCAATAGCCGGTGCCCAAGCGTGACGTAGCGTCACGTTAGGACTAGCGAGGTGGCCGGTGCGGCCACGGCCGCCGTGCCCAAGCGTGACGTAGCGTCACGGGCGGGCACGCGAAGCGGCTGGTCAGTTCTCGACCGGCAGGGCGCTACCCGCGACCCAGGTCGACCACGGCACCGACCAGTCGCCGTTCTGCCACAGCTGCAGCGGAACCCCGCCGGTGTTCCGGATCTCGACGACATCGCCGGGCACGCTCAGGTTGTAGAACCACTCGGCGTTCTCCTGGTTGAGATTGAGGCACCCGTGCGATGTATCGGTATTGCCCTGCGCCCACACGGTGGTGTCGAGCTCGTGCAGGTAGATCCCGTCGTTGCTGATCCGGGTGGCCCAGTTGATGGCCTCCCGGTAGCCAAGTCGCGAATTGATCGGCAGGCCGTAGGTCGATGAGTCCATGATGACCGGGTTGGACTTGTCCAGGACCGTGTAGACACCGCGTGGGGTCCAGAAGGTGAGGGTCTGGCCGTTGATCACCTCGGTGCCGCCCTCACCCATCGAGGTCGGCATGCTGCGCACCATCTGGCCGTTCACGAACACCTGCACCTGCTTGGTGTTGTCGTCCGCGATGCTCACGTGCGACTCGCCGATGGTGATGGCGATCGACTGGTCCTCCTGGCCCCACAGGCCGGGACTGACCTCCTTGCCGAACACATTCGCGGTCACGGTGATCTTGGTGCCGGGCGTGTGGTAGTTCTGCGGTCGCCAGTGCAGGGCCGACTCCGTGGCCCAGTACCACGCACCGGGCACATGCGGCGTCGTCTCCACGGTCAGCGTTTTCTGAGCGGCCGCGCGGTCGCTGATGGCCTCGTCGAAGTGGACGACGACCACCTGCCCGACACCGTAGGTACCGCCGTTGATCAGGGAGTTACCCGACGTGTTCTCGAAGTACGGCAGCGTCATGTTGGGTGGCTTGACCGTGGTGAAGGTGGACGTCTTGGTGCGATTCTTGCCAAGGGTCTGGTAGTTGACGGTGGCCGTGTACTGCGTGTCGTAGGCGAGCGGCGCATCCGCCTTCCAGGTGAGCATGTCCGTCGACATCTCGCCCTTGACGGGGACGCCCTTCGGATCGACCACGGTGACGGTGTCGAACGTGGCCTTGGCGATCGTGATGGAGATCGGCGTGAGCGGCGGGACATCCTGAGCGTTGGTGCCGGGCGCGAACGTCACCACTGCGGGATCGGGCGCGTCCCGCGTCGATGTCGCGGACGCAGCCGCTCGCTTGGTGACGGACCCGGTCGGCCCGATCGTGCAGGCGGCCGCGGGGATCGCCGCAGCAACGCCGATCAGCACACTGCGCCGCTGGACCCTCTGAGTCATGTACTTCTGTATCCATCCTACGAACGGGACAACGCCTGCTGCAGTCTACTGAGGACTGCTCAATTCGGCCCGGCCTGGTTCGCATGCCCGACCACATCCAGGGACGCGAACCGTTCGCGGTGGACCGCATCCGACAGTGGCCGGCGGTCGCGCCAACCGAACCGCTCCAGGTCGGGCACCCGCTGCAACTCGGTGACCGGACCCACGCACAGCCAGGCCACCACGTCCAGGCCGTCGGGGACGCCGACCAACTCCCTGACCACATCCTGGTGGTAGAACGACACCCACCCGACCCCGATGCCCTCCGCGGTCGCGGCCAACCACAGGTTCTGGATCGCCAGCGCGACGGACAGGTGCCCCGTCTCGTCGACGGTGTGTCGCCCCAGAATGTGCGGGCCGCCACGGCTCGGGTCGTAGGTCACCACCACACCGGTGCCCGAGCTCTCGATGCCCTGCACCACGATCGGATTGAAGGTGTCCCGGCGGTCGTCCGGCAGCGACTCGGCGAAATCGGTTCTGCACGTGGCGACGTGCTCCGCGAACTCCGACAGGGTCCCGCGGTCCTGCACCACGATGAAGTCCCACGGCTGCGTGTTGCCCACGCTCGGCGCACTGTGCGCGGCGCGCAGCAGCCGCATCAACGTCGCATCGTCGATCACCTCGCCGCTGAATTCGTTGCGCACATCGCGCCGGGCCATGATGGCGTCGAACACATCCATCAGGCGCCGCCCGCCCGCGTCGAACCGGCCGCGGCGGCAGACCCCCGCCCGGCCTGCGCAGCGAGCGCCGAGAGCGCGTCGCCGGAGAGCCGCTGCACGGTCCACTCGTCCTGTCCCACCGCACCGATCGCGCGGTAGAAGCCGATCGCAGGCGTGTTCCAGTCGAGCACCGACCACTCGAAGCGCCGGTATCCCCGCTCGACGCACACCGCCGCGAGTTCCGCGAGGAGCGCCTTGCCGTGGCCCGCGCCGCGGGCACGGGGACGTACGTACAGGTCTTCCAGGTAGATCCCGTGCGTGCCGGTCCACGTGGAGAAGTTCCGGAACCACAACGCCATCCCCACGACGCCGCCATCGCCGTCGGCGGTGCGGTGGGCATCGGTCGGGACGTCCGCTCGTGCCGCGTCGCCCTCGGACTCGACGGCGACGTGCGCGAACACCGTGGGAGCTGCACCGAACAGCGCGTCGCGCAGCTGCGCCTCGGTGGCCTGCGCCGCGTCGGGCTCACGTTCGTACGCAGCGAGCTCGGCGATCATCGCGAGCAGTTCGGGGACATCGGCTTCGGTGGCGGCACGGATCACGGGAGCAGCGTATCGACGTTCGGCGGGTTACTCGGCCACCGCGCTGTGCGCGGCGATCGCGGGCATGAGGCAGTCGCGGATCACGACCCGCGCGGTGTAGGGATCATCCGGGGTGATCAGGCCGTCAGGCGCGAGGCAGACCGAGTGCCCGACCCGCGCGAAGATCTCGGCGACGGGATTCGGGTCGAACCGGGGCAAGGCACCGGAGTCCTGGAACCGGACGATCACGTTCGCGGCGAAGGTGCGGCCGATCTCGATCAGCAGCGCGCCGCCCTGGGCGATCATCGGCAGTCCCACCACCACGTTGCCGTCACCGATTCCGCGGATCAGGGGCCGCCGGTTGGCCTCGGTCAGGAATGCGACGAAGCCCTCGGTGAGCGCCTCCTCGACGGTCGGCAGCCCCACGATCTGCTGTTCGATGACTTTGAGCAGCTGCTCCGCCTCGTACCGGATCGCCTGCTGCACAAGGTTGTCCTTGCGGTTGAACCGCCGGTACACCGTCGCGACGCCGATCCCCGCCAGGCCTGCGACATGCTCCATCGTGGTACGGGCGATTCCGACGCTGCCGATGCTCGAGACCGCGGCGGACAGAATGCTCTGCGCCGTCTGGTCGTTCTTCACCGGGCTCACGTCTGCCGATACTAGTGCGGTGGGCTCGGCGACCTCGAACGACGGGCCGATTCACCCGCGCCGTGCGCCCGGCCGCGCCCGGGTTCACCGCACGTCCGACGACGATCGAGTCGCCGGCCGCGGTATCCGACAGCTATCGTCACGAGGTGTACATCCCCGCGCCCAATCGGACCACCGATGAGCATGCTCGCGCTCTGGTGGCCGCGGCCGGGATCGGGACCCTGTTCTCCGCCGACGCCGCGGGGGCGCTGTCCGCGACGACGGTCCCCGTGCTGTGGGACGGCGACGAGGTGATCGCCCACTTCGCGCGCGCGAACCCGCACTGGCGAACGCTCGACGGGCGCCCGGCGCTCCTCGTGGTGACCGGCCCCGACGCGTACGTCTCGCCCGCCTACTACGCGTCCAAGCGCGAGCACGGCCGCGTGGTCCCCACATGGAACTACAGCCAGGTGCAACTCCGCGGGATCGCGACCGTCGTCGACGAGGCCGACGCCGTGCGCGCGATCGTCACCCGCCTGACCGAGCGGCACGAGGCACCGCGAGCGCACCCGTGGGAGGTCGCCGACGCCCCCGAGTCGTACATCGCGCAGCAGCTCCGGGCGATCGTCGGAATCCGCCTCGCGGTCGACACCGTGGAGGCCAAGGCCAAGTGGACGCAGGGCCGATCCGATGCCGACGTCGACGGCGTGCTCGCGGGCCTGGACCAGACGGGCGCCGAGGCGGCCGCAGACGAGATGCGGCGCGCGCACGACCGTTGACGCGCGCTCGGCCCGCGACATCGGGATAGGCACCCCCGCGAACTAGCATCGGTCCGTGACCTCACTGCGTGGCCTCGTCAAGTCGGCGGCAGCGGCTGCCCCGGTCCCCCTGCTCGCGGCTGTGGCGAAGGCTACGTTCGCCCTGCCGGCGCCGATCCGGCGCGCACTCGGAACGGCCCGGTCCATCGACGGCAACGACCTCGACCTGGACTCGCAGACCGTGCTGCGGATGCTCGCGCTGCAAGGAGTGGACGGGCTGTTCAGCACCGGCGACATCGCCGAGGCGCGCGCCGCCACGGTGCGGCTGTCCCAGGCCGTGGGCGGTGCGAAGATCGCGGCTGTGACGGTCCGCACCGTCACCGTGGCGGGCGCGGGCGGCCCACTCCCGGCGCGCTTGTACACGCCGGTCACCGCGGGCCGTACGCCCCTGATCGTGTACTTCCACGGCGGCGGCTTCGTGCTCGGCGACCTCGATTCGCATGACGGGCCGTGCCGGTACATCGCGGCGAGGTCGGGCGCCCGAGTGCTGTCGGTGGACTACCGGCTCGCACCCGAGCACCCCTTTCCCGCTGCACCCGATGACGCTGTCGCCGCGACCCGGTGGGCGCTCGCCCACGCCGCAGAACTGGGCGCCGATCCGGCTGCCGTGATCGTCAGCGGCGACAGCGCGGGCGGCAACCTGGCCGCCGTCGCGGCACGCGAGCTGTCCCTGGCCGGCGGCCCGCAGCCGTCCGCGGCGCTCCTGTTCTACCCGGTGACCGGCGACGATCCGGCCAACCACAGCAGGCAGACGTTCGCGGCGGGTTTCTTCCTGACCCTGGCCGACATCACCAGGTTCACCGACACCTACCTGCCGAACACGCAGGACCGCACCGACGCCAGATACGACGTGCTGCACGCCGATCGGCTCGAGGGCCTTCCCCGCACCCACGTCGTGGTGGCCGGATTCGACCCACTCCGCGACGAGGGCCTGGCATTCGCCGAGCGGCTCCGGGCCGCGGGCGTAGACGTGACTTCCACCACGGTCGGTGGAGCGATTCACGGCTTCGTCAACACGGTCGGCGTCAGCGAATCCGCACGATTCGCCGTCGATGCCGCGCTTGCCGCGGTCGGTGCGGACGGGAGCAGACCGCCGAATGCGTGACACGCCGAAAACTGTTGGCGTGGGTAGTGGCGCCGGTGCGCACACACCACCTATGGTGGAGGTGCGCGACGCCATATGACGTCTCCCCCCACGTCGGCGGGCGCGCAATGATTGAGCCTTGATATCGGTTCCCCCTCCTCCCCCCATTTCGGGAACCGATATCAAGGCCTTTCTCTTCTCCGGCACTCTTCTCTGGCCCCGGCCGAAGGGCGGACGATGCGAGACCACCTCACCGAGGCTGCCCGCCTCGTCGTCCCCCGCGCGGGCGACCCGCACGGGCCGCTGCCGCCGCTGCTGCTCCTGCTGACCGTGGTCACAGGGCTCGTGGACAGCTTCAGCTATCTGGCCCTCGGTCACGTGCTGGTGGCGAACATGACCGGGAACATCGTCTTCAGCGGGTTCGCACTGGGCGGCGCCCAGGGGTTCGTGTGGTGGGCGTTGTTGGTCGCAGTGGCCGCGTTCGTGGTCGGAGCCTGGTGCGGCGGGCACGTGCACGTACGTCTGGGCGCACATCGCGGTCGGCACCTGGGCTCGGCCGCGGCGCTCGAGCTGGCCGTGGTGGGCGCCGCGTGGATCGCGAGTCTGACCCTCGCCGCACCGTACCGCGGCTGGAGTCTCACGCTGCTCGTCGTCCTGCTGGGGGTGGGGTTGGGATTGCAGAACGCCACCGCGCGGTCACTCGCCGTGCCCGATCTCACCACCACGGTTCTGACACTGACTCTCACCGGGATCGCCGCCGACGCGAGTCGCGGCGGCAGCCGGCTGGGCCGGCGGATCGTGCCGATCGTCGCGATGTTCGTCGGCGCACTCGGAGGTGCCGCGTTGGTCACCCACGGGCACTCTGCGGTCGCGTTGGGCCTCGCGAGCGCACTCCTTGCGTCGGTCGCGGCGGCCGGACGCCCGATGGCCGCCTCGACTGCGGGGTGGACCGCGAAGCCCTGAGTGGATCGGGCGGCGGTCCGACGCTGCGCGGGATACGTTGCTCTCCTCCGGGGGCTCTCCTCGGGGGGCTGCTCGGGGGCTCTCCTCGGGCGGCTGCGTCACCGGAGAAGACAGGAGTCGCGATGGACCGCACCGGGATCACCGTCGTCCCCGAGGCGGCGCCCACCGCACATCGGCGGGGCGCCGGGCTGCACGCGCTCCGGTCGCGGCCGTTCCGCTGGTACTTCGCCGGTCAGATCGCCTCTGCGAGCGGCACGTTCGTACAACAGACGGCGATCGCCTGGATGGTGCTGCAGCTGACCGGCTCCGCCTCGTCGTTGGGGCTGGTGCTGGCTGCCGGCGGCATCCCGCCGCTCTTGTTCGGGCCGTGGGGCGGAGTCGTCGCGGACCGGTTCGAGCTACGCCGGCTGCTCGTGGCCACCCAGACAGTGCAGTGCGCGCTCGCCGCCGCGCTGTGGCTGCTGGCGTGGACGGGCCACGCCGACGTGCCGGTGCTACTGATCATCAGCGTCGCGGGCGGCTTCGTACAGATCGTCGACTCGCCCGCACGCCAGGCGTTCGTGCCGCAGCTGGTACCGCAAGCCGACCTGGCCAGCGCCGCCAGCGTGAACGGTGTGGTGATGAACAGTGCGCGCGTGGTGGGTCCGGCACTGGCGGGCATCCTGATCACCACGGTGGGCACCACTCCGTGCTTCGCTGTGAATGCGGCGTCGTACCTGTTCGTCATCGTCGCGCTCGTCGTGCTGCGGCCGCTGCCGGGCGCCGGCGCACACCGCGGCGGGGGTGGACTGGT
>CAJCHX010000694.1 GCA_903970215.1 Acidobacteriaceae bacterium | reverse complement strand
CAGACATCCGACCCCAAGACTTCTTCAGGACGAAGTAGCTAGCTACTTCGTCCTGAAGAAGTCTTGGGGTCGGATGTCTGGTTTCTGCTGATTGCCCGGTCCGTGGTCGTCTGAGGCTGCCGCCCGGCCGTTTTGGCTTCTCCTGGCGGCTTTTCGGTTCGTTCGGGATCGTCGGGGCGCGTCGGGTGAAGCCATCGTGGCCGGGTCAGGCAGCAGACCTTGGGGTGCCGCCCCGGTTGGGTGGCTCACTGCCCGGCGGGTCCGGCCGTGATCGTCGATCGCCTCGGCCGGTTGGCTCGCCGGCGAGGGTGGCGACTTTGATCGAGTTGTGGGCGAGGACACCCCACCCGCACCAGGTCTGCGCTTCGCGGTGGCCGTCGAGGAGGGTGCGTCGCCACAGGTAGTCCCGTTTCAGGCAGGAGATACGTGCTTCGCTCCCGATCCGCCACTTGACCAGGCGCACGAACCCGCGTCCGCGTTGCACGGTTGTTCGTGCCGTTCCGGGACGTCCCTTCCTGGGGATGGCGACGGTCTTGACTCCGAGGTCGACCAGGGCGTCATCGACGCCGGCTTCGCCGTAGCCCCGATCAGCGGTGACCGCCCTCGGGGCCCGCCCGAACCGGGCTTTGACCGCGGCGATGGCGGGGGCGAGCATGGGCGCGTCGGGCGGGTTGCCGATCATCACGGTGTGCTCGACGATGATCCCGTCGACGTTGTCGGCGACTTGAGCCTTGTAGCCGAACTCGACGGGACGGCCGAGGCGGCCCTTGCGGATCGGGAGACCCGAGACCCGGTCGATCTCGGCGAGCGCCTGAACGGCCCGTCCCGACCCGGGAACTCCCCGTCGTCGCAGGGTCCGCCGGGCGTTGACGGCGACGTGGCGGGCGTCGGCGATAGTGAGCTCGGCGAGGTCAGCGAGCTGGTCGGTGATGGCCAGCACTTCGGCTTTGGCGTCGTCGTTGCGGCGACGGAGCCACACGGCCACGTCATGGGCCCGACGCCGCACTGAGCGGCCCCGGTCCCGGAACCGGGTCGACTTCGCCAACCCGGCGACCTTGACGACCATGACCAGGCGGCACAGGGCGGCGACGCCCTTGCCGAGCAGGCCGCTGTCGGTCGGATAGGACACGTTCGCCTCGACCACGGTCGTGTCGACCCGGACCTTGTCCAAGCGGACCAGCTTGCCTTCAGCCGCTTTCGCCAACAGCGCCTCGTTCAACCCGTCGACCAGGCCCGGCCCGCACCGGGCCGTGATCTTCAACAGGGTCGTCGGCACCGCGGTGTCGAGCGGGATCCGACAGAACCGCCGCCAGGCGATCGAGTCCGAAACCTCGGCGCACAGCGTCTCGAAGCCGAGCTTGTAGCGGAACCGGAGGAACATCATCCTCAGGTAGGTCTCGATCGGGATCGACGGCCGCCCCTGCCGGGCCGAGAAGAACGGCTCGAACGCGACGAAGAACCTCGGATCGTCCAACAGCACATCGACGGCGGCCAGCCCGGGCGGCAGTCCGAGGCAGGACTCGGGAAGGATCGCGTCCCACAAGGTCGGCGAGGCGTTTATGGTACGCAGCATGATGGACCCCTATCCCTTCTTGCACAAGGGGTCCGGCCCATGATCCCATCACTCGACCCCGCACCCAGGGATCCTGACCAGCCGAAACCCCTCTACTACAAGGGAATTTGCTCCGACTTCTTCAGGGGCAAGTAGCTAGTTGATGTGGACAAACTCGGTGGGCTACCCGGACGACGTTGTAATCGAACCTCACCCGACCCGCCCAGGTGGTGGACCCCGCTATCCAGTTACACCCGTCGCAGGACCTTGCCGTGCGCTCAGGTCTCCAGTAGCGTCCCAGACACTTGTGGATCTGAGGGAGGCTCATGGCGACCGACCAAAGCAATAATAGAGGCGGCATCGGCACGCTTGGCTTCACGGCCCTCGCCTTAGGCGTCATTTTCCTCATAATTGGCATCGCCCAACACGGCCACTACGCACTGCACCATTCGGTGTGCACTAGCTCGCTTGGTGAGGAAGAGCAGGCTGCAGACTCGGATTTCAAGAACCTGTGCCAAACGGCTAGCGTCCACTATTACCTCTCATGGGCACTGATTGGTGTAGGACTAGTTATTGGCTTCTGGGGCTTTCGCTTTCTAAGCGCAGCCCTCCGGTCACAAAGCGGTCGAGCGCTATCTTCCAGTGTGGCCCCAGCAGGAACCCAACAGGCAGCACGCCCTGTCTCTGTTCCGTCAGCACCACGCTTTCGCGGAACAGATACAGTAGGACCAGCGCCACGCCAGTCGAGCAACGTAGCCCCCGGCATCGCTGTGGAAGACGGTTTGGGGGGGGGCAATCGTCCAGGCGATATACTCTGGCAGTCCAGCTTCACGAGCGATGATGTCGATCGGGGACCTCATCACGACGGTCAATGGTCGGCCCGTGACGAGCTCCGCAGAGTTTAGGAGCGCCTGGTCGGAGGCTCTGAGCACCGTCGGCCCGCCCGCCTTGATTACTATTGAAGTGACAAAACGATCGGGCGAGCGAGTCTCACGCCACCTTCGGGTCGATTGACGACGCCTTGCTCTCAGCAGGGCTTTCCTCGTCTGTCGGCTACGCCAAGATCAGGTGTCAACTCCGGTAGGAAACGGCATTGGCCTGCGCCTGTTCGAGGTCTGAACGCGAACGAGGATCCTTGCGCGCTTACAAGCTCAACACGCGGTACCTAATTAGCAGACCACATCTTGACCAAGACAGCTGCGCAGGAAGGGTGACTGCCGACAATTAGAGGAATCAATGGCATTCCACCGTCAAAGCGGCTCTACGCGACTGAGCGTGGTTTGTGGCCACGGATTCGTGCGACTCGGGGAGTTTTCCACTTGACGCGACATGCGAGATGGGTGAGCCCGCTTGGGAGGTTGCCGGCAGCTACGACGGTCGATCGGGGTTGATCTATCAGGATCCGGGCTCGTCGACGATGTACTTCTTGTCGAATAGCGGGTCGGGTGCGTCGCTCAGCGTGTACGCGTCGGGGATGGGTGAGCCCGCTTGGGAGGTTGCCGCCTCATAGCGGGCCAAGACTCGAAGCCGCCGGCTTCGAGGAGGCATCT
>CAJCHX010000693.1 GCA_903970215.1 Acidobacteriaceae bacterium | reverse complement strand
ATGGCCGCCGCCGTCACCAGCGAACGCCTGAGGCGTCGCGCACCACCTGTCGTTTGTGTGTCCATCCGAACCTTCTCCTCCTATGTCGTTGTCCGTCGGATCCGACCAGCCGTCCGCTCCGCCTCTTCGGAGGCGGACGACTCCTTCACAGCCGTCGCGGCCCGAAGGCGCTAGCTGCTGCTTCTGGCAATGGCGCCACCGCCGGGCGGCGGCGCCGCGGGCGGCGCGGAGGATTGCTCGCGCCGCGAGCGGGCCATCGTCCGACGCAGCGACAGCAGCGCCTGCAGGCGGCTGGACATCACCGTGAAGCTGACGGCGAGGATCAGGATCCCGCCCTGGGCGATGTCCTGCCAGTAGGTCTGGACGCCGAGCTGGGCGAGCCCCTGGAAGGTGACGATCAGGATCAGCACCCCAACGACCGTCCCGATCACGTGGAACTCGTTGTCACGCAGCGTCACGGCGCCCAGGAAGCATGCCGTGAACGCTTGCAGCAGAAAGCCGGTGCCGGCGTCGGAGTAGCCCGCGCCGAGCTCCGCGGCGAGCACGATGCCGGCCGCGCCCGAGCACAGCCCCGACAGCGTGAACCCCAGGAAGCGATAGTTGGCGGTCCGGATGCCGGACAGCCGTGCGGCCTCCGGGTTGCCTCCGGTCGCGTCCATGCGGCGGCCGATCTCGGTCTTGTTGAGCAGGAACCACAACGCGAGCATCGTGACCGCGGCGATGATGACCGGCAGCGGAATGCCGATGACCTTGTTCTGGCCGATGGCCAGGAACGCCAGGTCCTTCTCTGGGACCTGCTGAGCGATGCCGCCGTCGGAGATCCAGAAGATCACGCCCTGCAACACTGCGCCCGTGCCGAGCGTCGCGATGAACGCGTTGATCTTGCCGTAAGCGACGATCACGCCGTTGATGACGCCCGCCATCAGCCCAATCGCCAGCGACAGCAGCACCGCGAGCGTCACGCTCATCCCGTGGGAGAGGAAGTTGCAGACGGTGACGCCGGTGAGCGTTGAGACGTACCCGATCGAGAGATCGAAGTCTCCCATCACCAGCACGAGCGTCAGACCGCCCGAGATCATCCCCAGCACCGATGCCTGCTGCAGGATCGTCACGACGTTCGAGCTCGTCGGGAACGTGTGCGGCTTAAGGATCGAGAACAGGACCAGCAGCACGATCAGGCTGAGGACCGTTCCGCCCTTCGACATGCCATCGACGAGCGACTGGCCCGCGGACGGTAGACGTTTCTTCTCCATCTCTCTCCCTGTCCCCGGTATCCCGTTGGTGGACATAAACTACCTGGTCGTCGTCATTTTCAGCTCTCCTGGCGCCACAGCAAATCCCGCGTGGCGCGTCCGTGGAGGTAGTAGACATTCCCGGCCGCGGCCGAGTGGCGATTGCGCCTCGGAGGGGTTGTAGAAACCTCTAGAGAGACGAGCCGCGGTCCTCGCGGCGCACGAACCCGACGGTGGCCCCGTCCCCGTCGGCGGCCCATTGGCGCAGCACGTTCTTGCGGACCTTGCCCGACGGGGTCCGGGGCAATGACTTGACCACGACCAGACGCTCGGGCAGCTTCTGGGCGGCGAGCGAGGTCTGCCGCAGGAAGCCGGTGAGCTCGCCCAGCGTCAACGTCCCCCCGGGGTCGAGCACGACATAGGCGCAGGCCCGCTCGATCGTGACCGGGTCCGGCACCGCCACCACCGCCACCTCGCGGACCGCTCCGTGCTCGCCCAGCAGCTGCTCGATCTCGTACGCGCTGAACTTCTCGCCGGAGCGGTTGATGATGTCCTTGATGCGACCCTCGATGTGCAGGTAGCCCGCGTCGTCGAACCGACCCAGATCTCCGGTGCGGAAGAACCCGTCGGCGGTGAAGGCGGCCGCGTTGAGCTCGGCGTCGAGGTAGCCCAGGAAGGTCTCGGGTCCGCGCCACTGCACTTCGCCCAGGCCGCCGGCGCCCAGTGGCTGGTCGAGCTCGTCGACGACACGCAGGTCGGTGGGCGGCAGCGGGCGGCCGTCGGTCTCGGCTCGCGCCCACACCGGGTCCTCGAGGTTGCAGCCGCTGGCCGACGGGCCCTCGGTGGCTCCGTAGAGACGGGTGGTGGGACCGATGCGCTCGGACGCCTCGAGTATCATG
>CAJCHX010000692.1 GCA_903970215.1 Acidobacteriaceae bacterium | reverse complement strand
CCGAAGGCCGCAGCGGGCGGGTTATCCCGCCTCGCTCCGGCCGAGGGTCGGACGGGATACCGTATAGGCGTGACTACCGAAGGCATCAGCCAACCTGAGGCAGCAGGCGCCACCGAGACGTGGCCCCGGATCCTGACCTGGCGATCCGATGACGGGAGCCTTGTCGAATCCGTGCGCGTGCAGATCTCGGGCCGCCGGATCAAGGCGTACGGCCGGATCATCGGTACCGCCACCGTGAACAGTGAGGCGTTCAGCGCCTCCTACGACCTCGTGACCGACGACGTGGGTGTCACCCGGCGACTGTCGTTGCACGTCCTCACCGACGCCGGGGACGCACAGGTGTCGATCGCACGCGACGGCGAGGATCACTGGCTGGTCCACGGTGCGCACGGTTCCCGCCGGGCGGAGTACTCCGGCGCCAAGAACGTCGAAGTGCTCAAATCGGCGTTCTTCAACGCGCTCACGGTCCGCGCATACGATCTGCAGACGCATCCGGAGGACGTCGATGTGCCGGTGGTGTACGTCGATCTTCCGGGGCTCGCGGTGCGCGAGGCCGTGATCAACTATTCCGCTGCGGCGGACGGCATCACAGTCATCTCTCCGGTTTCGAGTTCCACGCTGTCCGTCGACGCCGCGGGCTTCGTCCTCGACTACCCGGGCCTCACCAGGCGCGTGTAGCAGGCGTCGCGCCTTCGGGCAGAGTGGTGACAATGCCGCCGGCCTGTCCGCGCTCGCGCAGTCGACGCTGCCAACCCTCGCCGTCGAGGGTGGGGACGAAGGGCGTGCGGGTGATCGACTCGTAGTCGCCGCGGGCGGCATGCCCCCGTTCCACCAGGTCGGCGACGGTGCCGTGATCGGCCAGTTCGGTCCGTGCCGCGTTGAGCTGGGCGATCGTGTCGTCGAGCGCGTCCAGGAGAGCCGCCCGGTTCCCCTCGCACATCGCGCGCACCAGCGCCGGCGCTGTCCCGGCGACGCGCGTGACGTCTCGGAAGGACCCGGCTGCGAGGCTCAGGGCCAGACGGCTGGCCGCAGGATCGAGTTCGGCGGTCACGGCGGCGGCCTCGGCCAACAGGTGTACCGAGTGCGATATCCGCGCAACTGCGGCGTCGTGCTCGACCGATCCGGCAGGAACGATCACCGCGCCGCAGTCCAGGCCCACTGCCGCCGCCTCGGCCCACGCCTCGGCAGGCGTGCCGTCGTCGGCGGTCACGACCCAGGTCGCGTCGGTGAACAGGTCTGCAGCGGTGGCCGACCAGCCGGACTCCGCGGTGCCAGCCATCGGATGCCCCCCCGCGTAGCGGGAGGTGAGCCCTGCCGCCTCGACGCGTGCGGCGACATCGCCCTTCACGCTCACCGCGTCCGTCAGCCATGCCCCCGGCGCGTGCCGCGCCACCGCTCCGAGGACGTCGTCGAGCGCCGGTACGGGCACCGCGACCACCACGACGTGGCCCGCGGCAGCGCGAGCGAGCGTCGCCTCGAGGTCCGACGACGCGTCGAAACCCGCGGTCGCGGCGGCATCCGCGCCGGAGGGCGACCGATTCCAGCCGTAGGCCGGCCGGCCGGCTTCGGCGAGCGCGCGAAGGATCGATCCTCCGATCAGGCCGAGGCCGAGGACGCAGACTGGGGTGCGGGAATGGGGCACCTCCCCAGGGTTCCATATCGGGCTCGACGGGTCGGTGGAGCGATGGGCATCGAACTCCGGTGCCATTCGTCGGTGCGAGCCGCTACGGTTCAACCATGGCCGCGCAGAATCCCCAGCCCGACGACGAACTCGGCGGCTTCGCCGTCGCCGTGGTGCGGGACGAAACCTCGTGGACGGTGACGCCACTCGACCCGGAAGCGCTCACCAGCCTCACCGCCGCGGAGGCGGCGCTGAAGGACCTTCGGGCGGCGGGCGCGTCGTTCGGCATCCTCGATGTGGATGATGAGTTCTTCGTGATCGCTCGTCCGGGTCCGGCAGGAACGCGCCTGTTGATCTCGGACGCGACCGCAGCGATCGCGTACGACCTCGCCGAGGACGTGCTCGACGCACTCAACATCGAGGTCCCCGATATCGATCAGGACGAGCTGGACGATATCGACCCCTGGGAGGAGGGGGACCTCACGATTCTCTCCGATCTGGGGCTCGGCGAGCAGGAGCTGGGCGCGATCCTGGCCGACCTCGATCTGTTCCCCGAGGAGCAGATCACCCGGATCGCAGAGCGGATGTCCTTCGAAGCGCAGCTCACGACGGTGCTGGACAAGCTCGGCGACGACGGACGGTGATCCACCCCGCCGCCGCCCGGGCGGCGATGGCGCGGGCGTTGGCCGCCGCAGAGCTGTCGGGCGCGGACGATGTGCCGGTGGGTGCGGTGGTGTTGGGGCCGGACGGTGCTGTGCTGGCGAGTGCCGGGAATCGTCGGGAGGCCGACGCAGACCCCACGGCGCACGCCGAGATGATCGCGATCCGCGCGGCTGCTACACGGTTCGGCGACGGCTGGCGGCTCACGGGATGCACGCTCGTCGTCACGCTCGAGCCGTGCGCCATGTGCGCGGGCGCTCTGGTCGCGGCGCGGGTGTCGGAGCTGGTCTTCGGTGCGTGGGAGCCCAAGACGGGCGCAGTGGGCTCGGTCTGGGACGTGGTCCGTGATCCGCGCGTCACCCATCGTGTGACGGTGCGGGCCGGCGTCATGGAGTCGGAGTGCGCTGCGGTGCTGCGTGACTTCTTCGCTCATCACCGGTCGTGACCTGGCGATTTAGTCATGCGGTCGAGGTCCGGTAATGTACTTCGACGGTGGCGTGTCCGAGCGGCCGAAGGTGCAACACTCGAAATGTTGTGTGCGGTAACCCCGTACCGGGGGTTCAAATCCCCCCGCCACCGCCATTGTCCTGAGTCGGGTCATCGTTGACAAACGATGTCCCGACTCAGTGCGTTTGCGGGGGTTCGTCGCGCGTTTGGTGGTGGCGGCTCGCCTGGTTGTTGGTGCGGGTTCGGGTGATCGGCTTCTGATAGTTCCGGGTCTCGTCGATGTGGTGCTCGGCGATGACTTCACCGGTGTGTGCGTCCGTGGTGGTGACCTGGTTGCCGTGGATGAGCATCAGGACGGCTTTGCCGGCGTTCGCGCGGCCGACGCCGAGGTGCCGCAGTCTCCCCGCGTAGCGCAGGGTGATCTTGCCGTGGACGTCGACCTTGTCGGTGCGGGTGCGCCATTCCGGTTCGGTGGTCGTTTCCGGGGCGGCTTTCGGGAGGGCTGCGTAGGCCTGGGCGGGGGTGCGGCGTCCGACGGAGCGGTGTGGGCGGTGGTTGTTGTACCACTGCCGGAACTCGTCGAGTAGGGCTTGGAGTTCGGCGATGGCCGTCGGCCGGGGTCGGGCTCGGAGCCACCTTTTGAGGGTCTGGTGGAATCGTTCGATCTTGCCCTGGGTCTGCGGGTGTCCGGGAGCGCCGTTGCGCTGGTCGATGTGCCGGGCCTCGAGGAGTTTCTCGAAGCCGTTGCGGCCTCCTTTTCGGCCGGCGAGTCGGGCGGTGAAGACGAGGCCGTTGTCGGTGAGAGTTGCTGCGGGAGCTCCGAAGACGTCGATCAGGTGGGTCATCGCGGTGACGATCATGGGGCCGGTGAAGGCGGCCTGAGCGTGCACGTGCAGCAGGTAGCGGGAGTGGTCGTCGAGGAAGTCGAGGATCTCGATCCGGGTGCCGTCGGCGAGGAACCAGTGGGTGATGTCGGCCTGCCAGCAGCCGTTGGGCAGCTCGGCCTGGAACCGGATGTAGGAGCTCTTCGGGCGTTTGCGGGGCTCGGGGACGACCAGCCCTGCGGAGTGCAGGATCCGGCGGATCGTCGAGGTGGACGGCACCGTCATGCCCTCCCTGTCGAGGTGCCATGCGATGGTCATCGGGCCGGCGTCGGCGCCCCTGGCGGTGAGTTCGCGACGCAGTGTCAGGATCCGTTCCCGGACAGCGCTGTCGGTCGTGCCCGGGTGGCTCTTCGGGGCCCGAGAACGCGGAGCGAGCGCGTCGGGTCCTGCCGTCTGGTAGCGCGCGAGCAGGGTGTGCACCCACTGCCGTGTCACCCCGAACTTCGCGGCGGCTTGGGGCCTGGGTCAATCCCTGCTCGGTGACGGCGCGGACGATGACGAGGTTCTTCTCCTTCGATCCCATCGCCGATCATGGACGCCACCGGGGTGTCAACGATGTCGCGACGCACCGGTCAACGATCACCGGGTGCCCGCTGTCAACGGTGTCCCAGCTCAGCTGTCAACGATCAGCAGTGTTGTCCCACGTCGAGACTGTCAACGATGTGGTGAACTCACACCGGGGGGATTTGAACCCCCTGCGACTTCCAGGTGAAACAGCCCGTGACGTGGGCTCTAGTTGGCATGCTCGAACTATCCTAGAAATCGAAAATGCCTGGTCGTTGGCGGGCGCTGTTGACGCGATCAACTGGAGAAACAGCGAGAACAAGGGGTCGAGTCAGGGTTGAGACCCGGGGTCGGGGGATGTGAAACCGTCCGCCCACCCCCCTGGCAACCCGGTTTTGGGCCCGCTCCTGCGAGGGCCATGCTTCGACCTACGCCGGCAGCAAGGGCGCGTCATCATCATCATCGATCTCCACATCCATTGGACGCATCAGCAAGGCGTTCGGTTCCGACCAGCCCCGCACCCGGCGGACACCAAGGTCCGGTGAACCTCCCCGGATCGCCGCTACTGATGGCGCCCGCCGACGGCGGTGAGTCGGCGACAGAGATGCAGAGAGCACAGGAGCGCCGGATCGCGGTTTACGTAACATTTACCTCTACCGGGATTGTGTTTACTATCTGCGGTCATTAGGTTCCCTCACGTGAGGACATCACACGCGA
>CAJCHX010000691.1 GCA_903970215.1 Acidobacteriaceae bacterium | reverse complement strand
CCGCCGGTCCGTGACCACCAGCGGGCCGGTACCCACGGTCCGCCACGCCGGCCGCATCAGCGCCCGAGCCTCGGATCGGGCCGCCGCGTTGCCGAGCAGGGCCCCCGCCGTCTCGAGCGCCGTGCCCCCGATCACCGTGGTCGACCCGACCACGACCGCGTCCGCCCCTGCCCGGTACTGGGCCACCGTCGCCCGGGACGCACCCAGACACACCTCGCCCGGATCGAGCCGCACAGGACAAGGCTGCGGTACCGGTCGGCCACCCGCCGCCAGATACCGGGCCAGCTCTGCGCCGGCCTCCAGTCTCTCCCGCAGCGACTCCTCGGAGGCCCGCTTCCTCCCCACATCCCATCGTACCGAGAGTCCCTCACCAGTCCGGAACGCGCGATCCACCGATCTTGGCTCGATACCGAGGTCGAGGTCGTGTCGCCGGACCCGCTCGCTGTGGTGATGCAGGGACCGTCCGAGCGGCCCATGCCCGACCGCTTCCACCCGCCCGTTCCGCCAGGCCAAGGCCGCGCCAACGGCGACCGTCCGGCTCGCCGACACGAGCGCATAACGGGAAAGATGTCTTCCTCGTAGGTAGCTTTTCGTATCGTTAGCTAGTGGCAGGTGCCGCAGCGGAGCTGAGGGAGCGCAAAGCATTGAGAAGCGACGACCTGGCCGAGGTCCGCAGGACGTTGTGGAAGGCAGCCGACGAGCTGCGAGCCAACTCCACGCTCACCCCCGCCGACTACCGCGGGCCTGTACTCGGCTTGATCTTCCTCGCCTACGCCGAGCACCGCTTCGAGGCCCTCCGCCCCGAGCTCGAAGCCAACGCCACCGCCCGCAACCCGGTCACCCCCGACGACTACCGGGCCCGCTCGATCCTCTTCCTCCCCGACCGCGCCCGTCTCTCCGGACTCGTGAACCTGCCAGAAGGTGACGACCTCGGCGCTGCCGTCGACACCGCCATGAAGGCCGTCGAGGCGGCAAACCCCGAGCTGCGCGACGTACTCCCCCGCGGCTACCAGCGCCTCGAACGCTCAACCCTCACCGAGCTGCTCCGCCTGTTCTCACCCCTGCCTCGACGGCTGTCCGGCGACGCATTCGGGCTGATCTACGAGGACTTCCTCTCCAACTTCGCCATGGCCGAAGGCCGCCTCGGGGGCGAGTTCTTCACGCCGTACTCCAT
Source organism: Acidobacteriaceae bacterium (assembly GCA_903970215.1). Taxonomy (GTDB): domain Bacteria; phylum Actinomycetota; class Actinomycetes; order Mycobacteriales; family Mycobacteriaceae; genus Tsukamurella. The sequence continues at coordinate 3,163 of CAJCHX010000691.1, read as the reverse complement.
CGTTCGGCTCATCGTCGAGATCATCGAGCCGTTCCACGGCAAGGTCTACGACCCCGCCTGCGGTTCGGGCGGCATGTTCGTGCAGTGCGCTAAGTTCGTCGAGCGCCACGCTGGCTCCGCCAGCCGCGAGCTCTCCGTCTACGGCCAGGAGCAGAAGGAGGTCACTGTCCCTCTGGCCAAGATGAACCTCGCCCTCCACGGCCTCTCCGGCGACATCCGTCTCGGCAACAGCTACTACGACGACCTCCACGCCGCTCCAGGCCGCTTCGACTTCGTCATGGCCAATCCGCCGTTCAACGTCAACGGCGTCGACAAGGCCAAGCTCGCCGGCGACCGGCGCTTCCCGTTCGGGCTTCCCAGGACCGACAACGGCAACTACCTGTGGATCCAGCAGTTCTACGCCGCCCTCAACGACCACGGACGGGCGGGGTTCGTCATGGCCAACTCGGCAGGAGACGCCGGCCACTCCGAAAAGGAGATCCGCCGCCAGCTCATCGAGACCGGCGCCGTGGACGTGATCGTCGCCATCGGCACCAACTTCTTCTACACCGTGACCCTCCCGGTGACCCTATGGTTCCTCGACAAGGGCAAGACCGACGCCCAGCGCCGAGACACGGTGCTGTTCATCGACGCTCGCCACCTCTACCGCCAGATCGACCGTGCCCACCGAGACTTCCTGCCCGAGCAGATCGAACTGCTCGCCAACATCGTCCGGCTCTACCGCGGAGAAGACGTCGAGAGCGCCGACGGCAGCGACGCCGCCCTCAAAGAGCGCTTCCCTGACGGCACCTACGTCGACATCCCCGGCCTGTGCAAGATCGCCACCCGAGCCGAGATCGAAACCCAAGGCTGGAGCCTCAACCCCGGGCGCTACACCGGCACCGCAGCCGCCGATGACGACGCCGGGGACTTCACCGAGAAGCTCGAAGGCCTGTATGAAGAGTTCACCCGCCTCAGCAACGAAGCCGACGAACTCCGGGCACACGTCGACGCCGCCGTGTCGGCGATCCTCAGCGAATGAGCGAGTGGCAAACGGCGACTGTCGCCGAGCTCTGCGCTATGACCACCAGTGGTGGCACGCCGAGTAGGAAGCGACCGGACTTCTTCTGCGCTCCTCCGGAGGGGATCCCATGGGTGCGCAGCCAGGAACTAGTCGATCGGCGCATTACAAGATGTGGCGAGCACATCACCGACGCCGGCCTCGCAAAGTCTTCGGCCAAGCTCGTGCCGCCGGGCAGCGTGCTGGTGGCGATGTACGGAGCGACTGTCGGCCAACTTGGTTACCTTGACGTCAAAGCAGCAACTAATCAGGCCGTTTGCGTGCTGATAGTGGACCCTGAAGTAACCGACTCGCGCTTCCTGTACTACTCCCTCATGAATGAGCGTCCCCGGCTCGTCGAACAAGCTCAGGGAGCCGCCCAACAAAATCTTAGCCAGGCGACCATCCGGCAGTTCGCGCTTCGCGTTCCGGGGATTAGCACGCAACGACGGATCGCCGGGATTTTGACGGCGATCGACGACCTGACCGAGAACAATCTGCGGCGGGTCGAGGTGTTGGAGGAGATGGCACGGGCGATCTACCGGGAGTGGTTCGTCCACTTCCGGTACCCGGGCCACGAGAACGTCCCCCTCGTCGACTCCCCCCTCGGCCCGATCCCGAAGGGCTGGCGGACAAGCACCTGTGGAGACGAGCTGACCGCACTCGGCGGTGGAACGCCCTCCAAGAAGGAGGCTGCGTACTGGGAGGGGGGAGACATACCTTGGTTCACGCCGAGCGATCTGACGAAGTCCCGCTGGCGTTATACAGCCGAGCCCGAAATGAGCATTACTGCAGAGGGTCTCACGAGGTCGTCCGCTCGGCTGTTCCCAGCCGGATCGGTGCTGATGACGAGCCGAGCCACGCTTGGCGTATTGGCGATCGCAACCCTCGACGCTACGACCAACCAGGGTTTCATTGTGATCCCGCCGGATGAACGGTGGTCGTCTGGGTTCATCCTTGAGTGGCTTGCTGCGCACGCCGAGGACCTTGCGTCGATCGCAACCGGTGCGACCTTCAAGGAGATCACAAAGGGCGCCTTTAAGCGCGTCCCGTTCCTCGTGCCGGAGCAACGGGTTCTTGACGCCCACGGCGCCCTGACGGGACCGCTTGAGTTGCAAATCCAGGCCTTCGAGAAGCAGACCCGAAATCTTGCAAACCTGCGGGACCTCCTTCTCCCGAACCTCGTAACCGGGCAGATCGATGTCTCGGACCTCGACCTCGATGCGCTTAACGAGCCAGCGGTTCCGTGAACCCGCCGGGGCGGTACTCGGAGGCGGGGTTGGTCGAGATGCCGGCGCTGGAGTTGTTGGCCGAGTTGGGCTGGGAGGTTGTCAACGCCTGGAGCGAGACCTTCGGGCCGGCTGGCACGCTGGGCCGGGACTCGATGCACGAGGTTGTGCTGGTCCATCGACTGCGTGACGCGATCCGGCTACTGAACCCTGCTGTCCCCGAGTTTGTCTGTGAGGAGGCGTTGCGGGCGGTCACGAAGGATCGGTCGGTGATGGACCGGGTGCGGGCCAACCGGGAGGTCCATGCCCTTGTGCGGGACGGCTACCGGGCGGAGTGGGTCGACGACCAGGGTGACCGGCAGTTCGCAACGGTTAGGTTCGTCGACTTCGGTGACTCAACCAAGAATGACTGGTTGGCGGCTTCGCAGGTGTGGGTGGCGGGCGACCTGTACCGGCGACGCACGGATGTGGTGTTGTTCGTGAACGGGATCCCGTTGGTGTTGGCGGAGTTCAAGGAGCCGAACCGGCCGGCGAAGGCGGCGTTCGACGAGAACGTCACCGACTACTGCGACACCGTCCCGCAGCTGTTCGTGCCCAACGGGTTCGTGATCTGCTCCAACGGGTCGGAGGCCAAGGTCGGCGCAACGTACGCGCCGTGGGAGTTCTTCGGTGACTGGAAGGTCATCGACGCCGACGGCTCCCGGGGCGTGATCGCGCTGGAGACGGCGATCCGGGGCACGTGCGCCCACGACCGGCTGCTGGACCTGGTGGAGAACTTCACGTCGTTCATCGAGCGGCCGGGTGGGCTGGTGAAGGTGGTGGCCCGAAACCACCAGCTGCTCGGGGTGAACGCAGCGATCGAGAACCTGTGGCGGGTGCGGGAGGCGGGCGAGAA
>CAJCHX010000690.1 GCA_903970215.1 Acidobacteriaceae bacterium | reverse complement strand
CCAGGCCGAGCTCGCCGGCGGCCCACCACGAGCACAGCTCGACGACCTGCTCGCGATCCCCGTCGCTGAGTCTCCGGACTGGGACCAGGCGGCGATCGGGGCCGAACTCGAGAACAACTGCCAGAGCATCCTCGGCTACGTGGTGCGGTGGGTCGATCAGGGCGTCGGCTGCTCCAAGGTGCCTGACATCAACAACGTCGCCCTGATGGAGGACCGCGCCACCTGCCGAATCTCCTCCCAACATGTAGCCAACTGGCTGCACCACCACATCATCTCCGTCGAACAGGTGGACGAGACGCTGCAGCGGATGGCGGCGGTCGTCGACGCACAGAACGCCCGCGACCCGTCCTATCAGCCGATGGCGCCGAGTTGTGACGGTGAAGCGGTCCTCGCGGCCCGCTCGTTGATGCTCGAAGGGACTTCGCAACCGTCCGGCTATACCGAGCCGATCCTGCATCGCGCCCGCGCGCGACACAAGGCCCGAGGCGCAGGCTCGTCCTGAGCCTGCCGGCGATCCCCGGCTGAGCCGCGAGACGGCTCTCGCCATCAGTACACCAAGGAAAGGATCCTCCAAAATGGCAACGCAATTCGCAACGTTCGAGCGTCTGCTCGAAGGATTTGAGCCGGACTTCGCCTTCGAGCCGGCCGCCCGGCTTCCAGAGTCGGAGTTCGCCGAACGGATCGAACGTATGAGGCGGGAGGCGAGCGTCGCCGGATATGACGCGGTGCTTGTGCACGCGGACGGCCTGGGAGGCTTCGCCACCACCAATGATTTTCTCCGCTACGCCTGCGACTGGCAGCGCGAGGGCGTCCTGCTCGTTCCGACGGACACCGACCGAGAGCTGCACCTGGTCTCCTTCCTCACCGAATCGGTCATTCTGCCCCCGGCGGGCGAACCGGTCGGCCTGGAGGCGATCTGGCAGATCAGCCCGTTCGGCAGGGAGTACTCGGGACGCCGGGGCGATCCGGTCACCAAGACCGCTGAACAGTGCGCGAAGCTCCTGCGGACTTTCGGATACGACGACGGGGTTGTCGGGACGATCGGCGATGCGAGCTCGGAGAAGTACTGGACCGCGCTGGGACAGGAGCTGCCCCGGGTGCAGGTGCGATCGGCGAACGGGATCATGCACCGGTTGCAACGGGTTCGCTCCGTCGCGGAACAGGCCCAGATCCGGACCGCCGCCCAACTCGCTGACATCGGGTATCAGGCGGCCTGCCACGTGACCCGCCCGGGCGTGACCGATCATGAGATCTACGCCGCGTTCACCTTCGCGCAGATGGCGCGGGGCGGAGAGTCCGGCAACGGGTATCAAATCGGCATCAATCAGTGGGGCACGCATTGCGGCAAGCCCTACGGACACACGGTCCGGGACGGCGATCTGATCAACATGTACATCTCCGCCGTGACCTACCACGGCTACTCGGCACAGTCGGCCCGCATGATGGCCGTGGGAGCGATCACGGCCAAACAAGAGGAAACACTGGAGACCTGCACGGAGGCGGTCCGCCGGGCCGAGGCGCTCATTCGCCCGGGGGTCAAGTTCAGTGATCTGCACCACGCAGCCTTCTCGTCGTACATCGAACGTGGCTATCTGGACGACGACACGACCGCCACGATGCCGTACATCTGGTCTGCACTGGACGACGGCAGCGCGCGCAGAGTACCGGAGCAATACGTACCCGACACGGACTACGAGCGCCAGGGCCGCCGACTCAATCACGTCTATCCGGCGACGTTCGGACCTCACAATCCGAATCTCGGACATGGCGTGGGGACCTCTGGCAACCCCAAGTTCAACATCACGTCACACAACACCGAGCGTGCGGAGCCGGGCATGGTCTTCGTGCTTCACGCGCAATGGCTTGAGCCTCTGTCCTCCGGTGCGAACATCGGTGATTGCTACCTCGTCACCGATGATGGTTACGAGAACCTCACGTGCCATACGCCGCTTGCCACGCACCGTGTGCTCGCGTGAGCTGCCGCACGTAGGGAGGACGTGACTCGCCAGGAACGTGATCGGCAGCGCGAGCACTCCTTCACGACGCGAGCCGGCCGGCCCCCGAATAGATAAAAGTCA
>CAJCHX010000689.1 GCA_903970215.1 Acidobacteriaceae bacterium | reverse complement strand
ACCCGGCCAGCAGGATCAGACCCCGCACACCCGGGTCCGCCGCCGCGACTCTGGGTGCGACGGTGCCTCCCAGACTGTGGCCCAGCAGGAAGACGCGGTCCGGGTCGATGTCGGGGCGCCCCTGCAGCAGTGCGACGGCGTCCGCAGCCTGCGCCTGGTACTCGTCGTCGATCGTGAATCCTTGAGAAAGCGATCGGGGTGAATCCTGGTCACCTTGTCGAATCGCAGGCTCGCGACGCCCCGGCTTGCGAGGCCCCACGCGATGTCCTTGAAGACCTTGTTGTCGGGCGTGATGGTCTCGTCACGATCCATCGGCCCCGATCCGCCGAGCAGCACGACCGCGGGGAAGGGGCCGGGACCGTTGGGCAGGGCGAGGGCGGCGGGCACGGCCAGCGGTGCCGCACCCAGGGCCAGCTGAAGCTCGGAGAACCGTTCGGTATCGACGTAGTCGGGCGCCACCCACCGATCCTCGGGGACCAACCGCAGGCCCAGCAGGATTCCCCCCGGCGCGACGACGACCAGCACCGTGAAGTCACCGTGCTCGGCTTTCAGCCGGGTCGCGGTATGCATCGCACCGCTGTCCAACCTGTCGGCCAAGGTCGGACCGACCGACTGAACGGTTCCACAGGCAGCGATGATCGTCGCCCAGCCGGACGCTATCGCTCCCCCTTCGGCGGCTCGGCGGAAGTCGGGTGCCCCGGCCGCCGCGACCGCAGCGAAATCCTCTGCCCGCAGCAGATCGATGACGCGGCGCGCGACCACTACGGCCGCACGTGCGGCATCGTCCGACGCCACCGGTTACCGAGCCTCCGCGCGCTGGTCCACGAACTCACCGATGAACTGGTCGGTCGCCCCGTGGTCGGTGTAGTCGTGCACGCCGGCCGCAGTACGCAGCTGCTGCCGACCCCGGTTCACCGAGCGCATCGTGGTCCCGAGAATCTCCTCGAACTGCGCCAGCTTGGTGTCCACGTACACGTCGCACTCGCCGCGCAGGCGGTCCGACTCGGCGTGCGCGGCGTCGATGATGCGCTCCGACTCGGCCTTCGCGGCCGCGACCACCTCGGTCTCGGAGACCAGTCGCTGCTGTTCGGAGATGCCTTCGGCCACCGAGCGCTGGTATCCGGCGTTGCCCTCGGCGATCATCCGGTCCGCCTCGGAGCGCGCCCGGCCGGTCACGGCCTCGTACTCGCGCTGCGCGCCGCGCCGGATGCGCTCGTCCTCGGCTCGCGCGTCGGCGACCATCGCACTGGCGTGCTGGTGCGCCTCGGCGACCATCCGGTCGGCCTGGGCCTTCGCGTCGGCCAGCAACCGGTCCGCCTCGGCGCGGGATCGGCTCAGCGTGGCGTCTGCCTCCGAGTTCGCCTGGGTCACAGTGGTGTCGGCGTGGTGGCGGGCCTCGCTGACTAGCCGATCCTTCTGATCCAGCACGTCCTGCGCATCGTCCAGGTCGCCTGGGAAAGCATCGCGGATATCGTCCAGCAGCTCGAGTACGTCGCCCCGGGGCACCACGCATCCAGCCGTCATCGGAACGCTGCGGGCCTCCTCCAGGATGGCCCCCAGCTCGTCGAGCGCTTCGAATACTCGGTACACGACAAAAACCTCTCGAGAGACGGGTGTCGCCTCTATTGTGTCGCGTCGCGGCCCGGTTCCGCCGGACCCTGCCCACGCGTGTCGGGCCGATTCCGGCGAGCGCGGCGCCCCAGCCCCACGCGGACGACGGTGCCGCCGTCCCTCGAGTCAGGCGAGCTTCGTCGCCAGCGAACGAGCCACGTTGTCGGGGATCAGCTCTGCGATATCGCCACCCAGTTTCGCGACCTCCTTCACCAACGAGCTGGAGACGAAGGCATACTTGGGATCGGTGACCAGGAACACGGTATCCACCTCGGTCAGGTGCGCATTCATGCTCGCCATCGGCTGCTCGTAGTCGAAGTCGGTCGAGTTGCGCAGCCCTTTGACGATGGCGACGGCGCCCACGGTACGGGCGTAGTCCACGAGCAGTCCGGTCCACGACTCGACGGTGACGCCGGGCAGGTCTGCCACATTCTCCTCGATCAGGGCGACCCGCTCGTCGATGGTGAACATGCCCCGTTTGTTGGGGTTGACCACCACCGTGATCACGAGCGAATCGAACAGCCGGGCCGCGCGCCGGAAGATGTCGAGGTGACCGAGCGTCATCGGGTCGAACGATCCGGGGCACACCGCCTTACTCATGCCTGCAGATCCTGCCAGATCCCCAGCTGCACGCGGGTCTCGCCGTAGTCGCGGGCCAGGTCCTCGTCGTACCCGTCGGGCCACGTGATCGCCGGCGTCCGCGCCGAGCGCTCCACCAGCACGTGCGCGCCCGACGTCAGCCAGCCGGCCGCCAGCGACGCCAGGTTCCGCTCGACAGCGTCGACCGGCAGGTCGTAGGGCGGGTCCAGGAACACCAGGTCGAACGGTTCGGCGGAGCCTTGGAGGTAGGCGTCGACGGTGCCCCGCCGCACCCGCACCGCGCCCCCAGCCGCCGCGCCGCCCACCACCGCCGCGTTCGCTGTGAGGACGGAAGCCGCGCGTGCGTCCTGGTCCACCAACACGGCGCGGGCCGCGCCGCGGGAGATCGCTTCGAGCCCCAGCGCGCCGGAGCCGGCGTAGAGGTCCAGCACCGTCGCACCGTCGAGGTCGACCCGCGCGGCCAGCGCGCTGAACACGGCCTCGCGCACCCGATCCGACGTGGGGCGGGTGCCCTTGGGCGGCACAGCCAGCCGACGCCCGCGCGCCGTACCGGCGATGATCCTGGTCATCCGCTCCCCCTATGTCGGCCCGCCGTCCTCGACTGTTCGGCCCCGCCGGTATCGACACAGCCGCCGTTCGGCACAGTAGTCGTATGACCCCTGGGGCACCGGGAGCGCAGGAAGCCGGCGGCGGTTCGCTGGCCGCTGCCCTCATCGCCCTCGGCGTGCAGGCCGACGACTCGTCGTTGCGCCGGGCCGACTACGCGTACGACGCGTCCAACTACCGCATCGTGCCGCAGGCGGTCGCATTCCCACACACCGCGGAACAGGTCGCCGCGGTCGCCCGCTACTGCTACGAGCAGGGCTTGGTACTCACGCCCCGGGGCGGCGGAACGGGCATGGGCGGCAACGCGATCGGCCCGGGGGTGGTGATCGATCTATCCCGGCACATGACCGCAGTCGGGCCGGTCGACCACGCTCGGCACACCGTCGCCGCCGAGCCTGGAGTGGTCCTCACCGACCTCCGTGCGCACGTGCACGACACGACCGGCGGCGCATGGACGTTCGCGCCCGACCCGTCGTCGCAGACCCGGGCCACGCTCGGTGGCGCGATCGGCAACGACGCGTGCGGCAACCATTCGGTCCGGTACGGGCGCACGACCGATCACGTGGAAGCACTCGACCTGGTGACCGTCGACGGACTGCGGCTCACCGCCGACCGCAGCGGCGTCCGCGCCACGGTGGACGGGGACGGTCCGGCGCAGCGCCGCGCGGCCGAACTGGCGGCGGGCATGCGTAGCCTGGTCGGCGCGAATCTGGCGCCCCTGCGAACCGAACTGGAACGGTTCGGCCGCCAGGTGTCCGGCTACCACCTCGCACGACTGCTGCCGGAGAACGGTTTCGACGTAGCGCGGGCGCTGGTCGGCTCGGAGGGGACGTGCGCGATCGTCGTCGGCGCCACCGTCGCGTTGGTCCCCCGCGCGTCGGACGCGCTACTGGTGTGTCTGGGTTACCGCAACGTCGTCGACGCGGCGCGGGACGTCCCGATGCTGCGCCGATTCGATCCAACGGCGATCGAGGGCGTCGACGAGGCGATCGTCGCGACCATGCGCGCGCGGCGCGGCGACGATGCGGTGGCGGCTCTGCCCGACGGTGCCGCATGGCTGTTCGTCGACGTCGACGGCGACTCCCCGGAGGCCGTGCGCGCCAAGGCCGACGAGGTGCTGGCGGCGGCCGCGGCGCAGGGCCGGATGACGGACGGGCGGGTGGTGCCCGATCCCGTGGATCGCGCGCTGCTGTGGCGGGTCCGCGAGGACGGCGCCGGCCTGTCGTCCCGGTTGGTC
>CAJCHX010000688.1 GCA_903970215.1 Acidobacteriaceae bacterium | reverse complement strand
CCGACTGGCCTGCTCATCGGTTCACCGTGTCCACTTGCAGGACCTGTAGCTGTTGGGCGGCGGAGGTGATCTGCACCGGCAGCGTGCCGCCCATTCCGAAGGAACCAGTCCAGGTCACCTGCCAGTCGATCGACACGGTCGCGGTCACCGGTTGCGTCGTCGCCGCACGGTAGACGTAGGAGCAGCCCGAGGGTGAGGGCTCATTTCCGTCGCCGGGTTGCCACGCCTGGCCGGGTCCCGGGCACGATACCGATGCGCTGCCGTCACCGGGATCGAAGACCAGGGCGATCGGGTTCGCGGTCGTGGTTGCTGTTGCGGTCGCCACTTCGTTGGTCACCGTGACGGTCCGGCTCTGTGCAGCCCAGCTGCCTGGCGAGGTCCAAAACCAGGTCGCCACGTTGGTGTAGGAGTAGGCGTATCCGTCGTAACGGAGGGTGGCGTCGGGCGAGCGATCGATCGTCGGCAAGGACAGGTCGAACTCAGCTGCCGCCTGTTGCGCCAATACCGCCGGGTCCGGAATCACATATGGGTTGCCGGCGCAGTTCATGAGCTGCAGGAATGATTCCCACGTCGCCGCCGACGCGCCGGTGCCGGCCGGGTTCAGTTCCGAACAGAACAGGTTCTGCGAGAAGGCATCGCATGCGGCAGGGTCGGCGGGATACGTTCCATCCAGCGGGCACGGGTCACATCCCTTCATGGGGTCGGTGTTCGTGCAGACGTTCGGGTTTGACGGACCCGTCGACCCACCGCCTGGATCGCCGCTACCGGGGCCACCGGGGTCTCCCGGGTCGGTGATACCGATCGTGCAGACACCGTCGATGCAGACGGTCCCGCCGCCTCCGCCTCCACCGGAGTCGCCGGCAGCGCGGCCGGCCCACGCGAAGGTGAGCGTGATCGAAAGGGCGAGCGCTGCCACGGCTAACGGCCATCGAGTCAAGGAGACGGCGCTTGCGCGCCGTCCTCCGGAGCCCCTCACGCCGTGCATGTGTGACCCCGGTCGGTGTCCGCCTTGGTGACCGACCAGTGGCCTTTCACGTTCACTACTTGGACGGTCGTCGCATAGGGTGGCGGCACCGAGTTGGCCTGTAACGGTACGGCCTTGCCGGTGGCCACGTAGTAGGGAAGCAAGCTGCCTGGTGCGGCGCAATCGGTCAGACTCACGACCGTGTCGGAGAACTGGACCGAGGTCACGCGGACGCGGGGCGTTGCCGGTACGCCTTTCCACACGATCGAGGAGTTGAGGTTTTTCAACGCATCGCTGTAAGCAGCGCCGCTAGCCAGGTTGGCCAACTCCTCGACGTTCGGGTCCTTGGGATTCATCGCCGCGTGGGTTACCCACGTGTTGTAAGCCAGATATGCCTGCACAGCCGATCCACTCGCCGAGCCCGCCGAAGAAGCCGTGTGGGTGGGCTCTGGCGAGTGACTACCGACAACCGGTGACGATGCAGTCGCTGGAGCCGACGTGGACGAGGTGCTCACAGTTGGGCTATTAGTGCGTTGCGTCGACGTGCTCGGCGGTGTCTGGGTGTGGGGCTTACTCGATGCGCCGCAGGCAGACAGGACTATCACCGCGAAGACGCTGGCGCTCGCGTACAACAGCCTGCGGCGCCGGCTGCGGAGAACTTCGCGGTCGCGCGGCACGTCTAGGGTCGGCGCTTCGGACCGAACGCGGCGCTCGCCCCTGGGCGGCCTGCAGAGGACGGCAGAGTGCAGCTGAGCTGCTCCACTTCCGCCCATGCGCTCCCCCTGTTGTGTGCCTGTGTCACCGCTCGCCCACGCAACAGCGGGACACGAACGGAAATGGCCATTACGTACAGGTCTGCCTGACATCGGTACCTCATAGGGTTCATGCACTTCAACGTGCGCAATGAACGCGGTTGTTAGCGGCTTAGCCGGCTAGATCGTCTAACCCATCGAGTTGGTCACCGAGTTTGCGGAGGGCCTTGCGGGTCAACTCGGAGGGGATGTGGGTGTAGATGCCCATCGTGATCTCGATCTTGCTGTGTCGCAGAATCTGCATGGCGACCCGCGGATGGACGTCCAATGCGGCCAGCAGCGTGCCGCAGGTATGCCGCGTGCCGTGCACGGGGATTTGCGGCAAGCCAGCCTTGATCCGACGCTTCTGGAACGCGCGGTAGAAGTTGCGTGGCTCCATGGGTGTGCCATGGCTGGTCGTGATCACGTAGCCACTGTCGATCCAGGAATCGCTCTTCGACGCGCGGGCCCGGTCGCGAGCCTCGAGCTGCCAGCGCAGAGCTGTCACGCAGATCGGAGGTAGTGGCATCGTCGCATCCGAACCTGGCGTCTTGGTCTCGCCGTCGATCAGTTCGCCGTCGATGCGCTGCAGGTTGCGGTACACGTCGATCTCGGCGTCGTCCAGGTTGACCATGGACCATTTGAGGCCGAGGACCTCACCGCGACGAAGCCCCAGAACGAGGATCAACACGAACGCCGCGTAGAGGGGGTCCCGGTCTTCGCGTGCGCTGACGAGAAATCGTCGTGCTTCCTCCACCGTCCACGGTTTGAGCGGACGTTTGCGTTGACGGGGCAGCTTTATCCCGGCCGCCACATTGCGAGTGATGAGTTCGTCATCGGCGATTGCGGTGTTCAGCGCCGAACGGAGGGTGGCTCGAACGTCGGCCACGGTGCGGGTGGACAGGAGCTGTTGGCAACACTGTCCGACCGCGCAGCACCGCTGCAGTTTGGCCGGACGCTCAGCGTCCTTGCCCTGGGCGCAGCACTGACACTGCGAGGCGAGCAGGTTCAACCACTGGCGCACATCACGGACGGTCAGCTTGTCGAGCGCCTTGGTACCGAGCCCAGGTTCGATGTAGAGGCGCACGTGCATCGCGTAGGTCTCGGCCGTCTTCGGTTTCAGGTTCGGTTTCACCACCTCTGCCAGCCAGTACGCGAGGTAGTCGCGCAGCGCAGGAGTGCGTACCGCTACCGGTCCTTTGACGGCAGCTTGATGCAGCTTGAGCCACTCGGCCATGGTCTCTTCGCGGGTCTGGCCATAGACGTACTTACGTTCCCGTTTCCCGTCCGGTGTCGTAACCCAGACGTAGGCGGCGAACTTCGTGCGGTAGGGGTAGATCGAGCCCTCGCCGCGCCCGCGGCTCCGACCCGTCTTCCGGGCGGTCACGACACGTTCCGTTCGACCGCGGCGGCCACGTACTCATCGACCCACGCGGGCAGGATGCGCCGGCTTCCGCCGACTCTGATCGATCGGATCTCACCTCGCGCCACAAGCTGCTTGGTCTTCGAGATCCCGAACTCGAGCATCTGCGCCACCTCGCCGACCGTGTACCACTTTCGCGTCAGACCTGGTTCCATCTCGCCGCTCTCCTGCAGGCTTCGGCGCTCACGACAATTCAGCTGCGGCATCGGGGGTACGTCACGTGCGTACCTGAAGCGGTCGGTGACCTGCTTGATGCCGGACCGACCTCTGTCGGCCGGCTGGCACTGGTGCATCAGAGCAGCGCACCGACGTGCGGCTGGGACTTTCGAGGCGCGATCGGTCTCTTCACCTCCTACAGGCGTCACGGCCGCTCCGATTGTGGACATTCGCGATCGGATCCGGCCACGCGTGATCACCGCAGAGCGATGTCGGCCACGCCAAGACCCGACCGGTCCAGCTGGCGGCGCAGTGTCCTGACGAACGTCCCATATGCGTCCCGGGACGAACGCGCGATGCGACAAGGTTCCTGGCGACGCCGGGGACGTTGCTACGGCCAGAGTCCTTGCGCCTGACGCGCACCGGGGGTTCGCATCGTCACATCTGCCTTGGTCGCGCTCAACCGGCAGAAGTCGCGTGCGCGCGTGCACGCTGTCTGAGCCGCGTCCCGGAAAGCTTGTTTGCTGCCGCATGGTGAGGCAGCAACAGCCGATCCCGAAGGCTCTTCTGCTGGCGCCGAAACAGTTCAAGACCCAACTGCTGGCACTTCTGCTGGCAGTGGTCGTTTTGCCCGGTTCGGACACGACTTCAGGCCGTGCCTGAACCGCGTAACACCCCGGTTTTGCTGGGGTCGGTGGGTGGAGCTGAGGGGATTCGAACCCCTGACCCCCTCGATGCGAACGAGGTGCGCTACCAGGCTGCGCCACAGCCCCGGAAAACCGGGCAACGGCCGCTGACGAAGCGCCCAGCGACCGTCGATCAGGGTAGCAGGGCCCTCAGGACGCTCGGCGCTCCGCGGCGACCTCGGCGGTCTCCTCGACGTAGAGCCCGGTGAGGTCCACGGTGTCGAGGTTGTGCAGTTCCAGGTCGTCGTCGTCGATGCGCACCACCGAGTTGGGGGCCTGCTCGAAACGGCCGAGCTCCTCGGTCGCGTCGAAACCCTTCGGACGGCGCTCGACGGCCCGGCGCTGCCGACCGGCCCGC